>JALHTS010000471.1 GCA_022865965.1 Ignavibacteriaceae bacterium | reverse complement strand
TGTTCATATTCATCCATAAAATCTTTACCGAGAATTTCAAACGGAGTAATATTAAAATCCAAACCGGCTTTTTTATAATAATCTTCAACGGGAAAAGTAAAAACTTCTCTGTATTTCTCAAGACTAAGCAAAGGCAGATCAAATCGCTTGAGAATATTATTCATAATATCTTTACATAGAACTACATCATTAAAAAGAGTTCCGTTCCAATCCCAGATAATATGCCTGGTTTTTCCGTTAATCATTCACCATCCTTTAAAATTCTGCTAAGTTCATAAACAATTTCGGCAGTAAGTCCCCATAAAACATCAGGTTCTGTATTATATACTATTACCCTGTACTTTCCGTTTTTCCAGGGACTAGAATAGAATTCCGGTAGACCGAATTTTTTAACCGGAAGTAATTCTATACTCTTTCCATTTGCATCATTATCAACAGTGTGTATCTCAAGCCTTGAGTAAAATATTTCCGGATCATTTTCCATAAAATAACTCAAGGGCAAAGTAAATATTTTTTCAACTTCTGTTTGATCTATTTTCAATTCAGAAAGAGAAGTTATATTAATAAAAGCAAGGAATGCATCAATCGTTAATCCCATCGGCGCCACCAGAGTTCCAAACTTTGTAATTATTTCGATTTGTTCTTCAGTTATTCCAAGCTCTTCGCGCGTTTCTCTTATTGCAGTATTAAGAAATGTTTTATCCTTATCAGGATCAAACTGACCACCGGGAAAACTAACTTCGCCGCCCTGTCTAATTCCTGCCGCACGTTTCTCAAAAAGTATGTGCAGTTGATCTTCAATAGTAATAAGAGGAATTAATACAGCCGAGTTGAAGTATTTACTCTTCCCTATTATATCCGGCGCATTAGAAAGTTTTTTCTTTATTGAGTTTAAGTTAAACGTATTCAAATTACCTTGTTAGATTAAATAATTACTTTACTTACCAGAATCAGAGATATTGTAAATCATATTGCTTCAGAAAGTACTCAAAATGAGTGTACCTAGGCAATTCTTTCTTCCTCCAAAATAAAAAACCCCGAAAACAATTCATCTTCGAGGTTTAATCTTGTGGGCCCAGATGGACTTGAACCAACGACCCTCTGATTATGAGTCAGATGCTCTAACCAACTGAGCTATGGGCCCGAAATTTTTAAATGCCTTATCAGAATTATCACTCAAATGCTCTAATCCGCCCTTGGCGAGACCTCGTTCTTTGAACGGGCCAACTGAGCTATGGGCCCGAAATTTTTAAATGCCTTACCAGACCTTATAAGTCAAATGCTCTAATCCGCCCTTGGCGAGACCTCGTTCTTTGAACGGGCCAACTCGAGCTTTGGGCCCTGATTTTTAGCGCACAAAATTACTTATTCTAATCCCATAAATCAAGTTCAAATAACTTTCAAAGTAACAAATCGTTTCATAAGTTCTAATCTTGAATGCATATTTGGATGCATAAAAATAAAAAAGAAATGCCTGCATACAAAAGAAATAGTTATAAAAAAGCCGCTCATACTGAACGGCTGTAAATAGATTTTAAATATTGATCGTGATTACTATCCACCTGATAAATCAGCTACACCATTAATATGCTTAGTCGGATCAATAATATTTCCTGCATTATCAACAACGCTATCATGACAAGCTCCACAAACATTTAATCCATAAGGCTTGTGTCCGGTAGGAGGTAATCCATGACAGGAACCGCAATCAGCATCCTCATCCCCTTCTGTCCATTTTACAGTTACATTATTACCTACCATTATATCATCCTTATATGCAAATTGTCTATCTTCAGAAGTAGAATCTCTATAAAAAACAAAATTTCCATGACAATAAGTATCAGAACAGGTGTTGTTTTCAAAATCATAAACAGGAGTAATTCCGCCTGTGATCGCAACCCTGCCGAAAATAACTTCAGCTCTGTTATCATCACCTAAATGCCCGTCAGCATAGAATGAAGATGGAAAAGTGTGACAGGATGAGCAGCGAACCCGGGCTCCAAGTTCATTATCGTAAAGATGGACATTATGGCTGCCAACTCCCGGAATGTCTGGTGTAGTACCGCCATTAAGGGCTCTTGGAGGAGCAATTCTTGATGAATCGGCAAAATCACCGTGACAAGTGTTACAAGCTTCTGGCCCTGCTGGTTCAGTATGGCAGGTTAGACAAGTTGGCGAAACTATTCCTCCTGAATAATCAAACCCATGACATTTTGCACAATCTCTCATATCCCAAGTAAATTTAGAAGCAATAAACTTGCCATGAAAATCCGATGAATTTGGATTCATGATTTGGTCTGTGTGAACATTTATCGATGGATGACAATTCGATGAAGTACAACCAACTTCAACAATCCCTTCCGCATAATCACTGCCGTGACATTGTTGACATTCTAACATATTATTTTGACTCTCAGCAACAAGTCTACCATGATAATCCGGTGAAATTGGATTATAAATATCTTTACCATGAAAACCGGGAAGCTCCGGTGTAGTTATGTCTTCCTGCAGATCGCTGCAGCTAATTAATATTGCTGATAGTAAAAAAGCTGATATGAATATTATTAAATGCTTCATTGATGTTCCGTCATTAATTTCAATTATATACCGTGACAATAATTACAGAATCCCGCTGTTGTCAGAGACTGCGGTGTAGCGCTTGTATGGCAGTTATAACAAACTGATCCCATACTGTCATGCCAGTCACCTTTTTCATCCTTCATAAAACCGCGAGTGTGAGTTTTA
>JALHTS010000055.1 GCA_022865965.1 Ignavibacteriaceae bacterium | reverse complement strand
CGATTAATGGATGTTCTGGTGCAAGAACAACATAAGTAACACCGAACAATGTATCAGGACGAGTTGTAAATACTTTTATTTCATCAACAGTACCGACCACTTTGAATGTAACTTCAGCACCCTCGCTTTTACCGATCCAATTACGCTGCATAAGTTTTGTTTTCTCGGGCCAGCTTATCTTATCCAGTCCTTGTAAAAGTTCCTCAGCATAGTCAGTAATTTTAAAGAACCACTGATATAAATTTTTCTGAATAACCGGAGTTCCGCATCTCTCACAACTTCCGTCGTTAAGCACTTGTTCGTTTGCAAGAACTGTTTGATCATTCGGACACCAGTTAACAGGGGCATTTTTTCGGTAGGCTAAGCCTCGTTTATAAAGCTGAAGAAAAATCCACTGATTCCATTTATAATATTCGGGAACGCAAGTCAAAAGCTCAGCATTCCAGTCATACATACATCCCATTTTCTTAAGCTGCTTACGGATATCTTCAATATTTTTCATCGTACTGTCGTAAGGATGAATACCGGTTTTAATTGCATAATTTTCAGCGGGTAATCCGAATGCATCATAACCCATAGGCTCAAAAACATTGTGACCACGTAATCTTTTGAAACGTGCCCAGGAATCTGAGGGACCATAATGATACCAATGACCAGTATGCAATTTTGCACCTGAAGGGTAAATGAACATATTCAGATGATAAAGTTTTTTTTCAAGGTCGTTAAGATCAGTTTTATATGTTTGATTTTCTTCCCAGAATTTTTGCCATTTGTATTCTATTTCGGAATGAGGATAACGCATAAATATTAGTATTTGTTGAAAATTGAAGACAAATTTAGCTATTTGAAAAGGGAATTCAAATTGGATGTTTAAGGTGTATTCTAGAAGATAAGAAGTATGTAGGCATAGGTAATAGGCAAGTAGGATAGTTGGCAGTCTTCATCTCGCCTACCGTGTATTACTTCCATAATTCGCTAACCCCGTGTAGGCACTTCTCTTTTTCACAAAGGGAACAAAGAAGGCACTAAGTTCTAAGGAGAGTTTACAATAAATTCATAACAATAAATGATATAACTATTAACTAAATTTGAAAAGAATTTTTGTTAAATGATTATTAAAGGCTTAATAATGGATAAAAATATTATAAAAGAATTCTTAAAGCGCATTGAGTTATTCAAAGGTTTATCAGAAAATCAACTTGATGCAATAACAGAGAAAATAAAAATTGAAAATCATAAAAGCGGGACAATGATTTTTAACGAAAATAACATCCGCCAGAATTTATATATCATTTATGATGGTGAAGTAGAACTATTCAAACTTACCCCTTATGGAAGTGAGAAACGTCTTTCAATTTTCGGAAAATATGATTTCCTCGGTGAAGGTGCATTAATGGATGATTCTCCGCACTCCACTTCTGCCAGAACTACAAGTACAACAACTATATTCGCTCTCTCAAGAGATAAATTTAAAGAACTGATGACTGAGCAAAGCGATATAGCTCTTGATATACTTGCAAGAATATCCAGAGTGATATCCCGGAGAATGAGTTCTGCGAATACAAGAGTGGTGAATTTAGCTGCACAATATCAATCGGGAAGAACCAGAAGTGAGCATGATTTATTGGGCGACAGGGAAGTGCCCCACGAGTTTTATTACGGAATTCAGACTTTGCGGGCGATTGAAAATTTTAATATCAGCGGAGTAACATTAAACTTTTATCCGGTTATTATTCAAGCTTTAGCGATGGTTAAAATGGCTGCCGCAAAGACAAATAATGAGCTCGGACTTTTATCAAATCCAATCAGCGATGCAATTATTCAGGCTTGTACAGAAATAATAAATGGAAAGCTACACACTCATTTTGTTGTAGATATGATTCAGGGCGGAGCCGGGACATCAACCAATATGAATGCAAATGAAGTAATTGCAAACCGCGCTCTTGAAATTCTCGGTTATG
>JALHTS010000470.1 GCA_022865965.1 Ignavibacteriaceae bacterium | reverse complement strand
TCTATTAAAAGAACAAAATCAAGATTACGTCAGACAGAATGATTATTCGGGCTTCAGAAGAGCCGAGATGGAAATATGGAAAGAAGAATCAAAAGTATGTGTTGGCTGTGGTGCCTGCACCAATATTTGTCCAACCTGCTATTGCTTAATACTTAATGACGAATCATCTGAAAAAAAATTTGTTAAAGTGCGTTCCTATGATTCCTGCCAGTGGTACGGTTATGCAAGAGTTGCGGGCGGCGGAACACCCAGACCTAAAATGACGGAACGATTCCGCAATAGGTATCTATGCAAGTTTGATTATATGAATCATAATTTCGGTGAAATAGGATGTACAGGCTGCGGTAGATGTACAGAAGCATGTGCGGCTCAAATTGATTTTAGAAAAGCAGTTAAAAACCTGAGCAAAACAGTTTTAGAAAAATCTTAAAACATTAAATAGGAACTTTGTAATGCAAAATCCCTATGAAGTTATTCCGGCGGAAATTTATGAGGTTATTCAAGAATCCCCCCTTATCCGTACACTTCGGATGAAACCCCAAAAACCAGTAAGTTTTAAGACAGGACAATTTCTTGAAATAAGCATACCTGGAATTGGCGAAGGACCATTCACGCCATCCTCTTCTCATCACATCGCAGAAAATGTTGATGTTACCATTATGAAAACAGGATTTGTCACCGAATATGTGCATCAAACAAAACCCGGAGATGTTATTGGAATACGAGGACCGTTTGGTTCAAATTATCCACTTGAGAAATTCAAAGGAAAAGATGTGCTGATTCTTGGCGGCGGCTGTGGGTTGGCTCCTCTGCGATCACTTTTCTTAACTATGCTTCATGATAATAAAGAATATAACAGCATAACTTTTTTGGCTGGTTCCAAAACTCCAAAGGATTGTATTTACAGAGATGAGGCAACAGAGTGGAGAAAGTATGATAACGTACAATTCATTCGTGCTGTTGATCAAGTTCCTGAAGGCGAAGAATGGAATGAGAATGTTTGTCTTGTTACAAAATTACTTGAAAAAATTGAAATGAAACCCAATGACAATCCGGCAATTGTTTGTGGACCTCCCGTTATGATGAAGTTTGGCATAATGGATCTTCTTAAGTATGGCTTTAAGGAAGAGAATATTTATCTCTCAATGGAAAAGAAAATGTACTGCGGTTTTGGTCAATGCCGTCATTGTGTGATGGGCAAATATTATGCATGTAAAGATGGACCTGTCTTCGCCTACGATCAGATTAAAAATGAGGAGGCTATATGGGAATGAAAAAACTATTCATTGACATACCAGCTTTGATGGAATCAAATGTAAACTCTGCTGATATTCAGTGCGAATATATGTTCCATCAGAAAAATAATGGTGCATTCAGTCTTCTCGAAGTAGCAGAGTTCTCGGCATACTGCAGACAATGTAAAGAAGCATTCTGTATCGAAGCCTGTCCGAAGGAAGCACTTGAACATCAGGAAAACGGAATGATTAAAAGATATAATATGCGTTGTGTAGGATGTAAAAGTTGTATTCTCGCCTGTCCTTTCGGAACAATATTTCCTGAGGTAATAAACTATGTTACGTCTAAATGCGATTACTGCTTAAACCAGCTTGAACAAAATGCGAATTACATTCCTGCTTGTGCTAAAACCGCTCCTGCAAATTCTTTCGTGATGAAGGAAGTTGTAGAAGATCATAAACAAAATATTTTCTTCGTCGGAAATCATCTTGCAGTTAAAACTCCTAACTGGCTTAAGAGAGAGGGAAGATTATGAATCTGGAAATGTTCTTTTACTTGCTTGTGTTTCCCGGATTTTTATTCACAGCAATACTTGGATTAACTGTCGGCTGGGTTGACAGGAAAGTATCAGCAAGGTTTCAATATCGTGTTGGTCCTCCATTCTTACAAAACTTTAATGATTTCTTCAAACTCCTCGGAAAAGAAACGATCATCGTAAAAGACGGCGTTCATTCAATGTTTGTGCTTGCCCCTTTTGTTTCATTCGGAATGCTTGTG
>JALHTS010000054.1 GCA_022865965.1 Ignavibacteriaceae bacterium | reverse complement strand
TTATAATTTTCATTTAAGTATTTTTGAATAGCAAACCACATAACTGCATTATTGCCTCTAAGCTCATTAAATTTGGGATATGATGCCCCAAATTTATAAAGTATTCTATCATCGAATTTAAAGTACACGGCACCGGCTATAATATTATTATTGTGTTCTGCTAAAACAATGTCTCCATAACCTTTTTTAATAATATGTTCATATATATTTTTAAAGAAAATAAATGGCTGGGGAGGTAGTCCGTGTTTCTGCCTGGTAGCACAAAACATATTATAAAAAATATTTAATCCGGCCTCTTCGTTTTTAACAAAAACTTTAACATTTTTTTTAATAGCCTTTTTAATGTTACGCTTTGTATTCTCAGAAAAGGATTTAAGTAAATCAGGCTCATTTTTATTTAGTTTTAAAATGTGTCTTAGATCTGTACGGAATTCTTGAGAATTAAATGGAAATTTGACATTAGATGTTCTGAATTCAACAGAATTCATCTTCTCTTTTTTACAGATTTCAAGAATCGTTTGGATCATTTCATCTGGTTGAAAATTAGGTTTAAATAAAGGTCCACAAAAGTCACTAAATGGAAGTGATACAGCTCTTTTACCCGTCATCCAACTTCTAATAAGCATTAATGGTACAATTCCACAGAGTTCACCGCCCTGATACGCTAGAAAATATTGAGGAGTATACTTATAAGAATTAATAAGAACCTTTGCCCATTCCCTGCAATGAAAAAATGAATAATCTTTATGCTCTAATATCAATTGATTCCAGTTATCAATTTCAAGAGGATTAACTATCCGGACTTCTTTGCTGATAAAAAATACCTTTCAAGTTTTTCTGACTAAAAATGGGAAAACAACTCTTAAATTTTGAGCGAAGAAAAATGATTGAATGAATGGTTGATTGACGGACTAAAGAACTCATCGTTAACCTCCAACTCATCAGGCTGTTTGAAAACTACAAAATCGGTGGTGGCCGCAACTTTCAAGTTGCGATTTTGCTTAAGAAACGCAAGCTGATCCGCCTCGGCGGTTTGCAACTACCTCAAAAAATCCAATTTTCACACAGCCTCTCAAACTTTCACCACCTATTTACTTTGTTACGAATGAACTTTTTTTACAGATTTCTGTCCTTTAAATTTTGATTTTTTACTCTTTCCAATATCATCACCATATCCGTATCCGTATCCATAACGATATCTATAATAGTATGAAGTTTCAATCTTTGCAGCATTAACTACAATTCCCTTAACATTAATATCAGCATCTCTAAGTTCATTCATTCCCCAACGGACGGTTTCAATAAATGAATATTTTGGTCGAACAACAACTACCGCATTCTTTATGGAATGTGCCAGTACAAGCGGATCAACAACCCGTGTTACAGGTGGTGTATCAACTATTATAAGATCGTATTGTGCTGTATCAATCGAGTTAAATAACGCTTTCATACGGTTTGAGTTCAACAATGTACCTGAATCTTCAGTTTTCCCGCCTGCAGGAAGAATATCAATCATCTTTAAAGCTTTGTTGTAAATCTTCGGAGTTGCATCCTTTTGTAAAAAGTCAAGCAGTCCGCGATCTGTAGTTGTTAATCCAAACATCTTAGATAGTTGTGCTTTGCGAAGATCGCAATCAATAAGAAGCACACGCTTTCCTTCCTGTGCAATTATAACTGCAAGGTTTGCCGCAACAGTAGTTTTACCGGAGTTTTCTTCACAGCTTGTAATCATCACAATTTTGTTTTCCGGTCCAAG
>JALHTS010000469.1 GCA_022865965.1 Ignavibacteriaceae bacterium | reverse complement strand
CCTAAGAAAATAAAACCCGGTGATGGGGGGTATCACCGGGTCCGACTCTTTGTCTTCAAAGAGCAGGGGAGAACCCTTTGAAAGAGTCGTTGTGAATATAAGTTGTTAAATAATAATTGTCAAGCACTATCAATTATTTACTAATTTGATAAACAATTTTTCTAATTGTATCAAACTGTAAGTAAGGATATTCTTCCCTGATAGAATCGATTGCATCACCGGCGCTAACCTTACTGGCGCGGAGCTGCTTAAATTTTTTCCTTATCTGATAATCTCTCACGGCTTTATCATCAATAAGTCCGTGTGCGTCGAGAAGTTCAAAAATCTCATCACTGATGAGTTCTGATAACGGGTTTTCGATTTTTGCTTTAATTGTATTCATTGCTCATTCTCCTTTTAGTGAATGTTTCAGTTACTGGTAGTAGGTATCAATCTGTAAGAAAACCTCCTGAATAAGTTGTTGTAAATATAACAAAAAAACCGATTATCTCGTTCCACAAGATAAGATCGGCGTACATTTGCCACTTTAATAAAATTTCAATCAATTAGACGAATAAAAATTAAAAAAGTAGCAAATCGGTTATAAAATTAAATCCTTTAATTATTTTCTGCGTAAATATTTCTATTTATTTATAGAATGTCAAGGTTCTGAAAATTATTTTATTCAAAGCAAATTATTTCATTTTACTAATTACATAGCACACTTAAGTATTGACTGTGTTAAATTAATTTACTATATAATACACCAAACAATTACTTTTTTTATTTATAATGGTGGGTGAAATGAAAAAGTCAATTTTAGTTTTTTGTTTCTTTTTTCTTTTAAACCTGGAAATTATCCCTCAAGAAAATTTTTGGGAGCCAACAGGCGGACCTTTTAATGGACTTGTAAGTTCTTTTGCTATTAATTCTGCGGGTGACATTTTCGCGTGTGCTGGGGGAGGAGTATTCCGCTCTTCTGATGATGGAGCAACCTGGTTTAAGTTAAATGGATTACCCAATTACGGTTTCAAAACTTTAGCAGTCAACTCAAACGATCACATATTCGCTGGAACTACTTCAGGAGTTTTCCGTTCTACAGATAATGGTGAAACCTGGGCCGAAATTAATAATGGATTAATAAATCAAAATGTCTGGGTTTTAGCAATCAACTCAAGTGATGATATTTTTGTTGGAACTGCTAATGGCGGAGTCTTTCGTTCTACAGATAACGGAGATACATGGACTGAAATTAATAATGGCTTAACAAATTATGGTGTTCCAGCATTAGCTGTAAATTCGAGCGGGCACATTTTTGCCGGAACTTATTCTGGAATTTTCAGATCTACAGATAATGGAGAAACCTGGAGCGCAATTAATAATGGGATCACATCTTTTGTTTTTTCAGTTATTGCTTTTGACGATAATGATAATATTTTTGTGGGAACTTACGATTCTGGAATTTTTCGCTCTTTTGATAATGGAGAGACTTGGAATCAAATTAATGTCATTACTAATATCGCAACACTTTCTATAGATTCAAATAATCAAATTTATGTAGGATTTCATGATGCATATGGAGGAAAACTCTATCGTTCAACAAATTTAGGTAATGATTGGACACAAATAAACTTTGGATTATATATTCATGCTATTTTTGCTCTCACAACTAAATCCATAGATAAAATATTTGTTGGTTCATATTCAGGTATTTTCAGATCTACTGATAGTGGCAATAGTTGGAATCAAATAAAATTTGGATTAACGGACGATCATATTAATCGCTTAGCAGTCAATTCTAACGATCATCTTTTCGCTGGAACAGGATATGGTGGAATTTCGCGTTCTACAGATAATGGAGAAAACTGGACTGGTATAAATAATGGTTTACCTTACGATGCAATTGTAGGTTTAGTTATCAACTCAGACGATGATATTTTTTGTGGAACTCTTGCCAAAGAAAAAGTTTTTCGATCTACTGACAATGGAGATAATTGGTTAGAAGTGGCGACTTTACCTATTCGATCTTTCGCAGTCAACTCTAATAATCATATTTTTGCCGGAACTCACAGTTCAGGGATATTTCGCTCAACAAATAATGGTGAAGATTGGACTGAAATGAATAATGGCTTGACAAATTATATTGTTCAAGCATTAGCAATAAACTCCAGTGGACACATTTTTGCAGGAACTTGGTCTGGAGTTTTTCGATCAACTGACAATGGAGAAAATTGGATTCAGACGAATAATATATCTACTGAATGTTTAGCCATTAATTACAACGACCATATTTTCGCCGGTACCTATGGTGGAGTTTTTAAGTCAACAGATAATGGAGAACATTGGATTGAAAAAAATAATTGGTTAACTGAAAATAAGATTATTCTTGCACTTGCAATAAATTCGACAGATATGATTTTCGCGGGAACATATAGTGGTGTATTTCGAGCTATTGATGATATAGTTGAGTGGTATTATCTTAATGATGGCTTAACAAATTATTCAATTGAATCTATTGTCTTTAACTCAAATGAAATTGCTTTTGCCGGAACTGGCGGGGGAGTTTTTAGGAGTATAAATTCTACAACTTCAGTTGGGACAGAAGAGGATGTGTCCCTAGTATTTGCGTTATCGCAAAACTACCCAAACCCATTTAATCCAAGTACTAAAATCAATTGGCAGTCTCCAGTGGGCAATTGGCAAACTTTAAAGGTTTATGATATTTTAGGAAGAGAAGTTACAACACTGGTTAATGAATACAAACCTTCAGGAAGTTACGAAATGCAGTTTACTGCGAGCGGGCTAGTGAGCGGACTATATTTTTACCAGCTCAAAGCAGGTAATTATTCAGAAACGAAGAAAATGATTCTTATCAAATAAAAATTGGTGCAATTATGAAAAAAATATTTCTCATTATCCTTTTTGTATCTCTGTCATTTCAAGACTTTTTGGCTCAATCATCACAGCAATCTAGCATGCAATCTGATTCGATTTACTTCCCGCTGGATATTGGAAATAAATTTTTCTATCAAGGTGGTCGAGAGCCTGACAATGGATTTTATAGTTCAACGAAAGCAATCATTGATTCATTTGCAAATGGAACAAGAGTGATTTCTGTCACTAATTATTATATTGACTCAACAAGTAACACCACAGAGTATTGGTTATTCAGTGATAATAAATTTTATGCTGCGTCGTATTATCCATTTTCATTTGACTTTCCTGTGTTTAACGGCAGTTTTACTGAGGATACTTGCGTCTACATTTTTTCCAAGTGCTATTATATATTTTATAGCACTATCTTCAACCAAAACCGGTTTTGCGAAATGTTTTCTGATACCTATTCAGGTATGACAACTTTTACCGGTAAGCATACATATACAGCTAATAACATAGGTATATATTTTAAATTAAATACAGCTGTCAGCATGGGATATTCATCCCGGGATTCAATTCAGTTGATAGGTTTTATAAACAATGGAATTTTAATAGGTGACTCAATTCTTACCAATATTAAAGAGCCTGACCAAATTATATACTTATTTAATTTGAATCAAAACTTCCCCAACCCATTTAACCCAAGCACTAAAATTAGTTGGCAAACTCCTATTGGTGGTTGGCAAACTTTAACAATATATGATGTTTTAGGAAGAGAAGTTGTTACTTTGGTAAATGAATATAGACCTCCAGGAAATTATGAAGTAACATTTGATGCATCATCACTTTCCAGCGGAATTTATTTTTATAAACTCCAAGTTGGTGCTTTTGTTGAAACAAAGAAAATGATTTTATTGAAATAGTTGAAGAGTTTATTTTAAAGAAATTTTATTTATAAGTTTTTGTGAATGTACTCTTTTAGATTAATGATTTAGCCCAAACTCTTGATTGCAAACAAGTAGGCAATTGAGCTAAACAATTGATGCCTAAAAACAAACCCAAGTAATGATAACTTTCAGGGTACTATTGTTCAGAGATTTTGGATGTCTGTATTCTTAATAAATGGTTTGGTTAAAGTATTTTTATTAATTATCTGAACGACAAGTTGAACTTGCAAAGAGAAGTTAAGACTTTTTGTTTAATTGACAGCATTTGTGCTTCCTTGATTTAATTATTATTGACGGCTGGTTAAGTATAACTAGGTTGTACAGAATTTGTTCCCATTGTTTTTAACAATTAATTTTGAAATAAATTGGATTAAATATGAAATTAACATTTCGTGGTTATGCAAAAGCACTCTACTTCAAGTTTATTGATTTACTTCATTTCCCCTTTGTTAAACAAGGAGCAAAGGATCCTTATCATATTAACTATGATAAGTTTATTTCAATAGGAAATACAATACCATCTCCTGCAATACTGGAAATAGGTTCTAGAAATGTTACAGGTATTACGCGTAGAAATATATTCCCACATTACAAAGAATATATTGGATTTGATATTCTCCCTGGTGAAGCCGTGGATGTTGTTGGAGATGTTCATATACTTTCAGAATATTTTAATCCTGAACAGTTTGATATTGTTTATTGCATCTCAGTTTTTGAACATCTTTTATTCCCTTGGAAGGCTGTTCTGGAAATCAATAAAGTAATGAAAACGGGTGGTTATCTTCATATATCGACACATCCGGTTTGGCCAGAACACGAAATGCCTTGGGATTTTTGGCGATTTCCCAAAAATGGTTTTTATGCGCTTTTTAATAAGTATACAGGATTCGAAGTAATATCACTTACGGAAGGATTACCCTGTAAAGCATATTCACTAGTTAATGATACTCCAACTCGTGGACTTTGGTTTCGTACTATGAATCAAGGAGTTTCACTTATTGTTAAAAAAACTAATAATTACCAAAGTTCTCTATTGAAATGGGATATAAATATTTCTGATGTTGTAAATACAATGTACCCGGATAAAAAAATGTAAGAATTTCATAAACCACCTATCCCGCACCTAAACCCGATCGCTAATTAAGTCTGTGATTTTTGAAATTGTAATTTGGTTTGAGTTTGTTGTTCCAAGTGTTCTTACTTAAGTAATTTACTAACAACACTTCTTGATGCAAGATAAGTGTCACATTGGGATTTAATCACCTGCAATTGTGTTTAATTCTGCTTCCTCATTATGGCCGGCTGGTTAGGCGCAAATTCGTTAGAAAAAAACTACCCAACTCCATTTAATCCAAGGACAAAAATCAGTTGGCAGCCTCCAGTAGGCAAGGTCCAGCTTCGGGAGTTTATTCTTATCGTTTGCAAGCTGGTGATCCTTCGTCAAGCCTGCCTGCCGGTAGGCAGGGCTCAGGACAGGT
>JALHTS010000468.1 GCA_022865965.1 Ignavibacteriaceae bacterium | reverse complement strand
TACAACGAAAGGTTCGGGCGGTACGGGTTTGGGATTGGCGGTTACAAAAAAAATAATTGATGAGCATAACGGAACTATTAAAGTTTCTTCCACAGTAAATATCGGAACAAAATTTATTATAACTTTACCCAATTATAAATATGAATGATAATTATCAAACGGGTTGGGCTTTCACCCACTTCAAAAAGAACAACCAGAACAAACATCCCAAAACAATTGCAGATTACGATCGGTTTTATAAAAAGCTTACTGAAAATTTTAATGAAAATTCCGCCTGTTTCAGTATCAATAAAATGAGTGTGGAAACTTGGCTAAACGAGATAAAGCAACTGAATTTGGCACAGAACACAATTCACGGCTACGGAAAGCAGCTGAATCACTTTCTGAACTTTTTATTTGAATATAATTACACCCTGCCATTCAAGATCAATAAAGAGGTTAAAACGAGACCGCAGGTTAAAGAAAAAATTATATTCTCAGATAGCGCTCTAAATAAAATTATTGAGGGACTGGCAGAGAAAAATTCAAACTTTATTACAGCAATAATGCTTCTAATATTTACAGGTTTACGTTCATCTGATATCTTATCACTAAAAGCAGAGAACATCGATATCGATAACAGGATCCTTAAGTACTACTCACCAAAGAGAAAAAAATATCGTGAGATTGCCTTTCATAAGCAACTAACCCCAGTGTTGGAGGCCCGTGTAAGAGAGGTAGAAAAAGGCCAATTGCTTTCATATAAAAGTGTGGAGAATTTAGGCAGAGCAGTTACTAGATATTTGGATGATCTTGATCTATATACAAAAAATCATACGGCAAGAACGTTTCGAAAAACTTTTATCTCACTTTGCAGATCCAGATATGAAATGGATGCCTCTTCCAAGGATGATCACCCTTCGGTGGATAGTATCTTTCTTCTTCTGCGGCTTGCCTTTCAACTCTCTAAATCCCAATTCTTCTTCTCTACTAAAAATGTGCAGACTCCCGTCTAAATATTTTCTTACTGTTACATATTGACCTGGTATTGGTAAGATTGCCTCTGATTTTTCAAGCTGAATGTAGTTGCCTTTTAGTGTTATTGTATAATCATTTCTTACCTGCCTCTTTGTTTCATAACAAAATACATCGTCCAGATTCATTCCTTCAGTTGTTCTATGAATGTCGGCTAAATCTTCAACTTGGGCAAATCTCTTGTTGTATTCATCTATAAAATACTAATCTAAGAATTTATTAGCTTCATTAATATTTGATATCTCCCTGAGTCTCATTTCCTTTACCAGCCGATCCTGAAGCGTTCTATTGCCTCTTTCTACTCTGCCCTTAGCTTCTGGTGAACCTGCCTGCGGTAGGCAGGTTGGCATAGATCGTTTCTACTGAGAGTTTATCCATTGCCAATTGAAAATCTGTCTTTTGTTTCTCTGCATAATAGACTCCATATCTGTCTATGTAAATAGAATTATGTATTCCGTTTTGCTGACAGTATTCTTTCAGCACTCTTAGGACTGATTCTGTGTTCTCTGATTCAGAAAACCTTATGAATACCTTGCTGCTGGCATCATCTATTGCGTGTAATAGACAACAAACCAGTCCTCTTGATTCAAACCAATCGTGATGACTTCCATCAAACTGTAGCATTTCTCCTATGGCTTGTCTTCTTTCCCTTTTCTTCCTGTGGGAGCGTTTTTTCCGCTCCGATGTTATTATTCCGCTTGATCGCATCCATCTGCGTAGTGTCTCGTGATTTATTTCTATCTTTTCATACTCTTTTAACTTCTCCGAAAATAATGTCGGACCAAAATCCCGATATCTCTTCCAGTATATTTCTATTGCTTTCTGCTTTATCTGCTTCGGATATCCTCTGTTGGAAAGCTTTCCTCTGAGTCTATGGATAATTCCTCTGTCTCCTTCTGCTTTGTACCTGCTGAGCAGCCTGTAGGTTTGTCGCTCACTTATTCTCATTATCCCGGATGCTTCTTTTACTGTTAGTTTTCCCTCTGTTTTTTGATCTAACACCTTTATTCGTTTTCTTTCTTTTTGACTCATTGTCAGTAACTCCTGTGGCAGTGCCATTAGTACCTCTTGTTTTATTTGATACTAACTTGCTGATTTTAACCAGACATTTCTATCGAGTCATATTACTGACATTTCTTATGTGCTATTACAGGCAAAGAATATTTTGTTTTGCATATTGGGCAAAGTATATGAGAATGTTTATACTCAGGAGGAATTTTAATTTTAACACCGCACATACAATGAATAAAAGAAAAATCATTCAACTGCATAATTAAATCACCGGAAGTACGCTTTTCTTCCTTTTTATTTGATTCTTCATACCAGCCTAACGGAGGTCTTTTCATCATTATAGGTATTGCATCTAATGAAGCAATTGCAGGAAGAATTTTTTCGCGGGAATTTCTTATAAACTGAAATGCACTTTGATAACTCAAGTAATGAACTCCATGCTGCATTGCTCTAAGTATATATATTCTTTCAGAAATTGGAGGGTGCGTGCTTGTAAGATTTGATAATTTCATTCCCTTCTGTTTCAACGGATTTACTATATACATCGGAGCAGTGATTGAATTTGCTTTTTTTATATCGAGAGAGCTTTCAGAAATTTTTTCCAGAGCGGAAGCTAAACCTTCAGGATACCTTGTTAATCTTACTGCTGAAGCATCAGCAAGATATTCTCGTTTTCTTGAAATTCCTAAATAAAGAAGTCTTGCCATTATCGGAGCGAGTATTGCAAAGACCAACGCAACTATCATTATTATTAATTGTATCTGCCCTCCTTTTCCCGATGATTTTGATTTATATCTTGAACTTCCACCGTAATATAAACTTCTCAAAAAAACTTCTGATATAATTGTGATTGAACCAATCATCACTCCGGCAAAAGTCATTAATAAAACATCTCGATTTACAACGTGAGCCATTTCGTGAGCGATAACACCCTGTAATTCATCACGGTTTAATTTTCCGAGAAGTCCCGCAGAAACAGCAATAGCAGTATTTTCAGGCTTTATTCCAGCAGCAAAAGCATTTGGTGCCAGATCATCAATTATATAAACTTTAGGCATGTATGGAAGATTTGCAGCAATCTTCATCTCTTCAACAACATTAAATAGTTGAGGATGAACAGCTTTGGTTACTTCTTTAGCGCCGCTAATACTCAGCAAAATTTTGCTGCCGGCAAAGTAACTTATTACAGATAGTATAAACCAGATGGAAAGTCCTATCAACACACCAAGAGGACCACCATAATCAGCATTATAAAATTTTCCAAAGATATACCCGGCAAAAAATAACGTTGCTCCGAGTCCGATAAATAGTAAAATCGACTTTTGTCGATTAGCTTCTATAAGATCCCACATAGATTAAAACTTTATTTATAAAAAATTGACTTTTGGAACTTCTTTTTCTTTTTGATCTTCAATCTGGAAAAATTCTTCTTCCTTAAATCCAAACATTCCCGCTATTATGTTTGAAGGGAACATCTGAATTTTATTATTGAAGAATAAAACCTGATCGTTATATGACTGACGGGCAAAAGAAATTTTATTTTCAGTAGATGTTAATTCTTCCTGAAGAGCAAGAAAATTCTGATTTGCCTTGAGGTCGGGGTAATTTTCAACCTGAACACGTAATTGACCGAGAGCTCCGCTGAGCAATCCTTCTGCCTGAGCTTTTTCACCAACAGTATTTGCACCCATAGCCTGGCTTCTGTATTTGGTTATGTTTTCCATGATTTCACGCTCGTGCGTCATATAACCTTTTACAGTTTCAATAAGGTTCGGAATAAGATCATGACGTCTTTTTAATTGTACATCAATCTGAGCCCACGCATTCTTAACCTGATTCCTCAAACGAATAAGAGCGTTATAGATTGAAATAGCTAAAAATATTAGCGCTACTATAATTATAAGAACAATTATTACGCCTGCCATTTATTCTCCTTTATTGATTAATTAAATTTATGTTTTTACTAAAAAAGCTTTTAAATAAAGCAGCAATCTTATACTGATTGTCCGCTGAATCCAAAATTAAATTTAACTCTCCTTTATCAAACCACAATCCGTGATTCCGAACACATTTATCAATTACAATATTCAGATCGTCGTGTTTTACTTTTTCCATTTTCATTTTGCAGATTGGACATTTCACTGGTTTTTCTTTAGATTTTTTTACAACCAATAAAGTCTGCACTTCTCTGGCAAGTTCTTTTTCTTCATTTAAAAATAATCCCAGTTCCCCTTCATCCAACCATATACCCTCACAAGAGGTGCAATGGTCAATTTCAACCTGATTAAATTCTAAAATAACTAATGGATTTTTACAAACCGGACAATTCATAAATATAATTTTCCTTTATACTAAATTTGCTAATAAATTAATTGATATTGAAATGATAAATATTATTGTTCTGAATTTTTTCTCATACAAGCTTCGTCATTCCAAATGTTTGCTGGACTTAATATAAGGTTTAAATCTTTCAAAAATAAAATGATCCCACCAGCCGCTTATATTTCCAGTAGCAGCAGCAAAAATTTCTTCCTGTGTATCTGGAAGTGTAACTTCCTTTTCAAATGCAAATATATCAAAATCAGGACTGGTTTTTTCTGATTACTGAGGATAGACAGTTATAAAAAGAAGGGAAAAGGTTAATAAAAGTATTTTCATTTTGCCTCCACAATACGGATAGAAAATCATTAAATCATTAAGACGAAAACTTTTTAAACGGTCTTAAATTTCTTCTATAGATTATATAAGTAGCTATCAGGAAAATAAATGCTGAAACAAAATAGATCCATATGAGGTAAGTTTTTTCCCCATCTAATATTTCGAAGCCGATAAAGAAACACATTACACAGTTACTCATATTTACAACTACATTAAACAGATCATTTTTTTGACGGGATTTTATAAATGCCGAGATATTTGCAATTATCAGCAATCCGGATAAAACAATTATGTAAATATTTTGAATTTCATAACCTATGTAGATAGAAAGTAATAAAATTATTACACCGAGTATATAGGAAAATCGTATCATTTTATAAACCTTTATTTGTTTGTCTACAAATTAGTAAATATTGCACATTAAATCCTTAAATCGGGGCAGCAAAAATGGTTTCAAGCACCGATTTTCATTCTTCATTCCAACTGTTTTTCTTATCTTGCCATCAATATTTTTTTAGATGTATTAACCAAAAGAAGGAATAATTATGATAAGAAAAATTCTTTTATCTGCTGCAATTGCTGTAAGCTTTTTATTTGTTAATACGAATAATGCCTGCACAAATTTTATTGTTACAAAAGGTGCAAGTATTGATGGCTCTGTTATGGTAACATACTCAGCCGATTCCTATGGATTTTTCGGTGAGCTTTATCATTATCCGGCT
>JALHTS010000053.1 GCA_022865965.1 Ignavibacteriaceae bacterium | reverse complement strand
TTTTCGAGCAAGCACTTTACCAAGTTTTCTTCTCATCTTATCAACATAATATCCGAAGATGAAACTATCAGGACGTGAAAAATATATGAACTCAAAAATACAATGCTTTTGTTCCCTGCATTTTTCTTCAATTTTAAAGGATTTTATTTTTCCCGTGTAAACTGTTTCATCATCAATTACAATCAATTCACCTGCTCGAACTTCTCTCAAAAATGTAGCTGATTGAATATCAAACGCACAAGTTTCTGAAGCAACAAGAAAAGAATTATCAAGCATACCGATAGATAATGGTCTGAATCCATAAGGATCGCGGGCAGCGATCAGTTTATCGTCGGTAAGTATTGTAACACAGTATGCACCTTCTATTCTTTTTAATGCTTCAAGTATCTGGTCGACCTGGTCTTCAAGTTTTGATCGTGCAATAAGATGTAGTATCACTTCTGTATCGCTTGTAGTTTGAAAGATTGCCCCTTCATTTACAAGTTCTTCTCTTAACTGTTTTGCATTTGTCAGATTTCCGTTATGAGCTATGGCAAGATTACCAAGTCTGTAATTCACCATAAAAGGCTGAATGTTCTTTCTCGATTTTGCAGCTCCGGTAGTTGAGTAACGATTATGTCCGATTGCAGAATTACCAACAAGAACATCACGAAGAAGATTTGAATCTTCAAATACTTCTGAAACTAATCCTTCGCCTTTAACAATATTAAAGTGAGCTCTTCCATCTCCGTTGAATGATCGGGTTACAATTCCGGTTGCTTCCTGTCCGCGGTGTTGTAATGCATGAAGTCCATAATAAGCTTGAACAGCGGCAGTATCTGAACCGTATACTCCAAATATTCCACAAAAAGAAATCGGTTTATCTTCTTCGTAATTCATATAAAATTAAATGTGTACGATTAAAATATTTACAAACAAAGTTAAGTAATAAAGGATATTTAATGAAATAGAATAATAGTGGATATTTTTATCTGAATTAATATTTTTTGGTTACAGGGAAATGAAATAATTAGAATGGGAATTCTTCTTTATGATCAATTTCTATTTCAAGTTGTTCAAGCTTTCTTTTTTCTGCAATCTGATGAACTGAATTTCCTTCCACATAAATTGCTTTATATGGAATAGTAGGACAAGCATATTCACAAGCTCCGCAGCCAACACAGAACTTATCACTAACTTCAGGAATTTTTAATCCTTCTTTATAATCCACCATATCTACTGCTTTGGTTGGACAATGTTCCGAACAAGCGCCACAAGCTTTCTTTTCTGTTTCAACAATACAATTTTCTTTTACAAAAATTGCTTTACCAATTTGAACCATTTTTTTTTGTTCTTGCTTTAAAGGAAGAATTGCTTTGGTAGGACAAACTTCTAAACAAGCAACACAGTCGTAATTACAAAAGTTTGTTTTGAAATCCATATAAGGTTGAAGAATACCCAGAAATCCAAATTCAAGGTATGATGGCTGCAAAACTTTTGTAGGACAAACTGTAACGCAAAGATGACAAGCAGTACAAGATAAGTTGTAATGGTCTAAGCTTTTAGATCCCGGAGGTGATGACATTAATTTTTTGTTTACAGGAACCGTACTTTCTTTTTCGGGAATTATTTTTACCTGAGAAAGTGATATACCTGATAATCCAATGAAATAAATTAAAGTTTTTGAAATGAATTCACGTTTAGAATTATCCTTTTCGTTTATATCTAATTCATTCATCTTCCAATTACGTTGATATGAAATGACTTCACTTGGACAAACATCCATACAATTGAAACAAACAACACATCGTGTGAAATCAATTTTCTTTGTTTTAAAATCTATGCATTCCGATTTACAAACTTTTTCGCAAACTCCGCAACCTTCACATTCATTCTTGTCTATTTTAAGTTGATAAAAAGAAAACTTGGATAAAAATCCTAATAAAGTTCCGACAGGACAAATTGTATTACAATAAAGTCTTCCACGTTTGTGTGATAAGTAAACTATAATAACTAAAAATAAAAATGGGAAAAGTGCCAGCAGATATGAATAAGATTTTGGATCTATTGGATAAATAAGATAAACATCAAACTTTTCTAATGTAAATGATAGAAAGTTGTTTCCTGCTATAACTAAAGGATTTATAAGTTGTGCAAATATTCTTCCTGCGTTACTGTAAGGATCGAGAAGATTGAGAAGAAACATATTTCCCGCAAATATAAAAACTAATGTCAAAAGAAAAACTGCATACCTTAGCCATTTGTATTCTTTTGTGTAATGATACTTTTTCCTTTTATTAAATTTCTTTGAAATATTTGATGAGATATCCTGAATAGTTCCAATTGGACAAACGCTAGAGCAGTAAACTCTGCCATACAATAAAACCAGAATTGTAACAATTATGAATCCTGTTGCAAGAAGAGTAAAAACATTTAAGAATTTTAGAACTGAGGGGACGAATTGAAAATATAAAAAGTAGTTAATTATCCCTGATGGAAGAGTATGATTTATATCAAGAAACGCAGTTGCCGTAATTATTAGAAAAAATATAGAGACAGCTACTCTTATTTTTCTGAGTTTTGTTGAATTCAATTAATCAAAATATTTTTCGATAGATATTCAATTTATCCAGGTCTATACTACCCAGTTTCATTTCATTTGCAATTCTAATATGATCTATATTTTCGGGTTCTTTACCAAACAATTTTGCTGCTGCAGTATCAGCTGCAACAATATCTGTTGAAACAATTTGTGATTTCATTGTAACAACATCAGCTTTTGAAACTCCTCTTGGTCCATTCCGTTTCATCACATAATATGCATCAACAACATTAAGATCGGGTTTTCTGAAAGAAGTAAAATCTGCAATACATTGATGAAGATCATTTCTATGCCAGTAACCGCGATCCCAAACTATGCCCATTAAATTTTTCATTGCAATTGTCAGATCTGCAGAACCGTGATGTTTAAGTATTGGGACATTTATAAAAACATCTGAGCTTAAAATCAGCTCGTGGACTTTTGCTTCTTTTAATTTCTTACCTTGCTTTACTGTTATTTTTTGATAATAATTTTCGGTTGCGCCAGAAACTATTTTTGCTTTAGCATCTTTTGCTGCTTTTTCAATTCCGCTATTTGTATAAGTACGTCTCCAGTTATCACACGTGTTATCGAAAACATAAACATCCTTTGCTCCAGCTTCAAAACAATGTTTAATTATTCTATTTACTAACAATGGATTTGTATTTCCGGCTCTTTCGGGAGATACATCCCAGCCGATATTCGGTTTTACAACAACCGTCTGCCCTTTCTTGACAAATCTATTCATGCCACCTAAGGCTTTTATTGCTTCATCAAACATAGCATCCGGTTCACCGCCTCTTATTGCAGCAAGATCGTAAGAATCAGGAGGGATAAAAGAATTGTAAGCAAATAGTTTGGAATAATTACCTAATGATAAAGCAGAACCAGCTAACAAGCCTGCTTTAACTGATTTACTAATAAAATCTCTTCTTTTCATAATGAGTCCTTAATAATTGCTTCAAATTTACACGTCTCATAGTAAAAAAGAAACAATAAAATAATTTTCTGCGGGGAATAATATTTTGGTTGAAGGCGTAAGTTTTTTCAATTATGTTTGTAACACAATTTCATTTATTTCAGAGGCAAGCATGGAAAAGGTCATCAGTTTACCGGTCATCAAATCAAATAGCGGGATCGTAATTTTTGATTTTGTAGTTTTATCATTTATTTATTTTCTTCCTGCAATATCTCATTTGCTAGTATTTCCTCTTTATTATTTAGAACCGATGAGATTTGCATTAGTGTTTGCTTTGCTGCATACCTCAAAGAGAAATACTTTTATTATTGCTTTAACATTGCCTCTATTTTCATTTCTTATTTCATCGCATCCTTCATTTGTTAAAGCAGGGCTTCTCAGCACAGAGCTTTTGCTTAATGTCATTCTATACTTTGTATTTGTTAAGAAGCTTAACAGCAGAATTATCTCCTTGCTATTAAGTATTATAGTCAGCAAGATTGCTTATTATTTATTGAAATATGTTTCAATCGAAACCGGAATTTTAACGGATAAACTTTTTGCGACACCTTTTTATTATCAGGCAATTACAATTTTATTAATTTCCGTTTATGTATTGTTTTTCGAGAAATTTAGCAGTTCAAGAAATAACTGAACAAAAATTGAGGTTAACTTTAAATGTTAGATCAGAATAAAGCAAAGAATTTTCTAAACGATAAACATATCGCTATCGTCGGAGTTTCCTCAAAAAGTAAAGGATTCGGATTTACGATTTACAATCATCTTATAGAGAGAAAATTTAATGTTTCTGCTGTTAATCCAAATGGTGGAAATATTAACGGTAAGCTTATTTATAAATCATTAAAAGAAATTCAGAGTAAAGTAGATACTATTGTTACAGTAGTACTGCCAACAGAAACTGAGAAAGTTGTTAAAGAAGCAAATGAACTCGGAATAAATCAGATTTGGATGCAACTTGGCTCAGTTTCTCCGGAAGCAGTAAAATATTGTGAAGAAAATGGAATGGATGTAATACAAAATCAATGTGTTATAATGTTTACAGAACCAATTGGACTGATTCACAAATTACACAAATGGATTTGGAAAGCTACCGGACAAATATCCAAGTAATTTTTATTTCTCAAAGAAATTGTTTATCTTTTTTCTGCATCTATCTAATTCACAACCAACCGCAAGATGTCCACAATTATTTTCCAAAACGAGTAACTTTGCCGAAGTCATTTCAGCAAGTTTAATAGAGGTAGTTGGATTAACCATCAAATCATTTTCTGAAATAATTATGAAAAGTTCTGCCTGAATATGTTTAGCTGCATCTCCCATTGAATTATCAAAACATTTTGATATATCATGTTTAATCATAGCCTTCATTTGAGCTACGTAATTATCGAGCGTAAATATTATTGAAGGTTCTTTTTCAAACGATGAAAGATACGATTGGAATTCTTCCACTTTAATATTCTTATTCACATAATCAGGAGTTCTAGCAAGCAGTGCGGTCATCATATCAGAAATTGTTTTAATTTCCTTTTCAGAAACTCCATATTTTTTTGAAGTTTCAATCAGCTTCAACTGAGTATTCTTCCAAAGAAGATCATAGCTTGTCAATTTTGGCGAGCTTACATAAGCAACAATTTTTTCAATAAATTCTGGGTAAGCAACAGCCCATTCCAAAACCTGCATGCTGCCCATAGAGCCTCCTACTGCACCATAAAGATGATTTAATATCAAATGCTTTGTAAGAAGTTCATACTGTGAATTGACCATATCTCTTATAGTAATTTCGGGAAAAGGACCATTCTCATAATTAGATGGAGATGAAGAGATCCCATTCCCAAGAGCATCAAAAGCAACTATGTAAAATTTTGATGTATCAACAAAATTTTTCTTTTCAATAAGACTTCCAATTGCTTCAGAAGTGCCGCCAAACCAGGAACAATAAATTATTGCATTTGATTTATCTTCATTTAAAGTACCAAAAGTTCTGAAACCGATTTTGCAATCTTTAATTATCTCATCATTAATAAGTTTATAGTCACCGATATTGACAAATTGCTGTGCAGATTGTGAGAAGACATTTATGGCGAAAGAAGATATAAAAACGATAAGAAATATTTTTATTTTCATTTTGCTTCTTTATTATAAATAAAAGAATAATTTGTTGCTCAAATTTATAATATTGTTTAATAAAACAGGTCTTTAATCAAAAAGAATAATATAAAAATGCAGATAATAAAATGCGCGTTGAGATACCGGGGAAAGGATTTATTAAGTCGGAACGGGGGGATTTGAACCCCCGACCACCTGAACCCCATTCAGGTACGCTACCGGGCTGCGCCACGTTCCGTAATATTATAATTTTGACACAAGAAGTTCTAAAATACTTTTTATTTCTTCAAGGTCTTTCTTTAGAGTAGATTTTTCTTTTTTTACCGGTACATGTTCAGCATCCGAGAATGAATTTTTTTCCGGTTCTGACACTTGTAATACTTTATCCGGCGTATAATTCTCTAAAATTTTCTTTGCTCCCTCAATTGTATATTTTCTTTCTCTAAGCAAATTTTTGATGTGCAGAATTAACTGAATATCCTTATTCGTATATATTCTGTTTCCTGCCCTGTTTTTTTGCGGTTTAAGCTCTTCAAACTCTGTTTCCCAGTATCGCAAAACATATTGCTCAATACCGGCTATTTTGCTTACTTCACTAATTGAGTAATAAAGCTTTTTTATTGAAAGGTCTTTCATAAGCATAGATAATTTGTTGAAACGAAAATAACTAATGCTTTATTTAATAGCAAGATGCAGTTATTAAATAAAGTCAAAACTTTTTGGGATAGATAGAATTTTGTTGAAATAATAAGAATTTAGAATTGAACTAAAGTGTGATAGTAGAAGAAATAGGTAAGAATAAAACAACTATTATTCTAGTAGTTCTCTATAACTTTGATCAGTGAATAAACTCCTGACAGATAACTAATCTCTTTAAGTCCGGAGATGTATCCATTACACTGCTTTGCTGTTAAAGTCTTTTGTCTGAAATCCTCACGCCGAGAAATGTTAGAAAGATGTACCTCTACTTTAGGAATTTTACATAAAGCTAAAGCATCGTGTATTGCAACGGATGTATGAGCGTAACCTCCGGGATTTATTATTAGACCATCATATACCTTATTCGCTTCGTGTATTTTAGTAACTAAATCACCTTCTAAATTTGATTGATAAAATGTAACCGATACTTTTGGGAATTCTTTCTTTAAAATATTTTCAATATCCCACAATGAAAAATTTCCGTATTGATCCTTCTCCCTATCTTCTAGCATATTCAAATTAGGACCATTAATAATAATAAATTTCATTTAGCATCACTCATTTCTTCAATTATTTCCCGTAACTTTGGATTAATATAAATATCGTCAACTCCAAGTTCTTTTAATGCCATAGACAGGATAAAAACTTTCCTTTGGAGATTCGCCATTTTATTGATTACAATTACTTTGCTTTCCTTAAGGATACAATAACCGCCCTTAAAGTCGCCCTTTTCAAATCTCACAGTAGCACCAAGTTGTGAAGCAAGTGCCTTCAAATCCTGAAATAAATCTTCAAACTCTTTCTCTTTGATTTTCATTAAGTAACTTTATTTTTAACAGTTAATGGTTTAAATATAATTAGAAATAAAATGCTTAAATAACTTAATATTTCAATAATAGGAAAACTGCTCAGAGCTGTAATTCTATCTCTTACAAGAATAATAATGGAATCTGTATTGAATGATGATTGCAGCAATAAAGAAATAATTTTGTAATCTATCACCAAAAGATAGAACTCAAACGGAAGCGTAATGAAAATTATCATTATAGAAATAAATAACCACCCGTTTTCCTTTATACTGATTTTTGAAAATAATAGAAAAAGAACAAACGAAATAATCATAATTATATAAGCCAAAAAAGGTGTTATAAAAGCAGGCAGCAGAGAAAATATAACTATATTAATATCATTTATTGAGAACATCTCTTTTAGAACTAAATCCTTTGGTTCGAATAACTGATAAATAAGAAAGAGTTTTACCAGATATGATCCTATCCATATACTTCCGGAAACCAATGCAAATGATGCAAATAACTTAGAAAAGAATGATTGTTTTTTCATAAATTTAAAATAAATATTAAATCAAATTAGTAAAAAGTTATGAATATTGCTTCAATAGATATTGGCACAAATACGGTTCTTCTATTAATTGCAGAGGTAGATCTGAGGAATCAAACATTTACCTCTTTAAGAAATGAACACAGAATGCCAAGAATAGGCAAAGGATTAAATCCAGGTTTGACTATAAATTCCGATAAAATCAAATTACTTAAAACAGTATTAAAAGAATATAAAACAATCATTGATTCTTATGATGTAAGAAAAGTAATTCTAACAGCTACTAATGCATTTAGAATAGCTGCAAATAGTGAATGTATTATCAGGGAAGTCCGTGAAGAATTTAATTATGAGATTAAAGTTATATCAGGTGAAGAAGAAGCATATTATTCATTTCTCGGTGCAACTTCTGGAATATTAGATAAAGATAAATTTCTGGTAATAGATATTGGAGGTGGGAGTACGGAAATTATATCCGGTTCAAGAAATGATCTACACTTCAGAAAAAGTTTTCAGATTGGAGCAGTTTCTGCTACTGAGAAATTCTTTATTAATGATCCGCCAACACCGGAGCAAGTTAAGTTACTTAATGAATATATTCAAAAATTATTTAGAGAATTAAAGGATTTTCCGGTCAATAATGCCTTTCCTATTGCAATTGCTGGAACGCCTACAACTTTATCAAGTATCAAGCACGAATTAACGGACTTTAATGAGAAAGTCATTGAATTAAGTGAACTGAATTTATTTGATATCAATAAAATAGTTTCAGATCTCTCATTGATGTCTTCGAAAGAAATAAAAAATAAATGGCAAGATATTATGAAAGGACGTGAAGATATTATATTAGCTGGATCGCTTATTTTATTAAATTTATTGAAATTATTAAGATTAGATAAAGTATATACTAGTACTAAAGGAATCAGGTATGGAGCTATAGTAAAGTTTATGATTGATAATCAAGAGTGAACATTTTCTATTATCGTATCTTTAACTTCTAAGTCAGGTAACTTACCCGGGTAATCAATTGTGAAGTGCAATCCCCTGCTTTCTTCTCTTAACTTTGCTGATTTAATAATAATATGGGAGCAAGTTATTAAATTTCTTAATTCTAACAATTTATTAAAGACTTTCGTTTTTTTATAAAACTCCTCTATTTCAATAAAAATTGTATGAATTCTTTTAGATGCTCTTTCTAATCTTTGATTCGAGCGAACAATTCCAACATAATCCCCCATAGTTTGCTTAACTTCTTTTAAGCTATGGGTGATCAAAACATGTTCGTCTGCACTTAAAGTACCTGAATCATCCCATTCAGGTATTTCAGGAATATCGGATTGTTTCTCTTTAAGAAATCGTTTTAAGTATTCGAAACTTCTGTATGCATAGACTAAAGCTTCTAATAAGGAATTGCTGGCA
>JALHTS010000467.1 GCA_022865965.1 Ignavibacteriaceae bacterium | reverse complement strand
TGTCAAAAGAAATATTCTCGAGATATTGGGTAATCTATATCCGGAAGCGGTGCTAAGTCATCGCTCTGCTTTTGAATTTAAACCCACAGTTACAAATCAAATATTCGTTACTTATACATACACAAAAAAAATAAAATTACCAGGTATTACTATAAATTTTCTTGAAGGTAAAGGTCCCGTTGACGGAGACAATAAAATGATAGGGGAATTTTATGTTGCCTCGGAACCTCGCAGATTTTTGGAAAACCTTCAAATAACAAAAAAAACTGGTCCTGATTCTAAAACTTTGAGCATTCCACAGATAGAAGAAAAGCTTGATGATATTCTTAGAATCAAAGGTGAAGAAGGTTTAAATAACTTACGTGATAAAGCAAAAGATTTATCAAAATTTTTAGATATGCAAAAAGAATATGAGTTGTTAAATAAAATCATTGGTGCTTTATTTACTACCAAACCATCAAAAATTTTGAAATCCGACCTTGCACTCTCACGTTCAGTCGGTCTTCCGTATGATAGACATAGGATTGAAATCTTTAAGATACTTCTTAATTATCTGCATAACAAAGTATTTCAAGAATACCCTGAGAACAACTTAACACCAAACCTGCCTGCCGGTAGGCAAGGCTCATTTAGAAATTTTGCCTTCTTTGAAGCTTATTTTTCTAATTACATAGAAGGAACAGTGTTCGAAGTATCAGAAGCAAAAGAAATTGTTGATACTGGTATTCCTTTTCCTGCACGAAGTAGTGATTCGCACGATGTTCTTGGAACATATCGTCTTGTCTCTGATAAAAATGAAATGAAAATTATCCCAAAAGATGAAAACGAATTTTTGAAAATGTTGCAATCTAGACATAAGATTTTACTTTCTGCTCGCATTGATAAACATCCCGGTGAATTTAAAGCTAAAAATAATAGAGCTGGGGATACTCATTTTGTTGATGTTAAACTTGTTCGTGGTACACTTATACGCGGCTTCAATTATTATAAAATATTAGCAGATCCATTTGCGCGTGCAGCTTATATTATGTTTATTGTAAGTGAAGTGCATCCGTTTGAAGATGGCAATGGTAGGATTGCTCGCGTTATGATGAATGCTGAATTAGTTAATCGCAATCAATGTAAAATAATTATTCCAACAGTTTATCGTGAGGATTATTTACTCACATTAAAAAGATTAACCCGTGATAAAGACCCTATTCCTTATGTCGAAATGCTTACCAAAGCATATAGATTTAGTGCAAGTCTTAACTATGAGGATTATGACGTATTGTATAAATATTTGGAAACTCACAATGCTTTTTCCGAACCAGATGAAGGCAAACACTTAATATTAGATTAGAATTACTGTTCTTAAATTTTGTATCCGCTGTATCTATACAAACTCCATACAAAAAAAAGCCCAACTGTAAAATATAGTTGAGCTTTTTCTTAGTACACCCGAAAGGACTCGAACCTTTAACCTCCTGATCCGTAGTCAGGTGCTCTATCCATTTAAGCTACGGGTGCGGAAATAATTAACAATTAAAAATTAAGAATTCTGTTGTTACTATATTTACCCAACCTTCTGATCTCCGATAGAATCGGATAAACTCCGTCAGATGCTCTATCCAACTTGTCCAACGAATCACTTTAGTGATGCAGGTGGATTAAGCTACGGGTGCAAAATAAATAACAATTAAGAATCAAAAATTCCAGTATAAATATAGTTTATTTTGTTTTATTAATAAATGTTCAACTTCAAAAAAAAGGGTGCCGTTTCCGACACCCTAATCTTGAATGATATTAAATTTTGTTTACTTAATTCTTGTAAACTCAATTCTTCTGTTTTTCTGTTTTCCTTCCGGTGTATCATTCGAAGCAATCGGTTTATCAGGCCCGTAACCTTTTGTAAAGATTCTATCGGGAGCAACACCCTGACCTACTAACCAGTCTCTAACAGCATCTGCACGCTGCTGCGATAAGCGTTCGTTAGTTTTTCTGCTGCCTGTAATATCTGTGTGTCCGCTTATCTCCACAACTATTTCCGAATAAGTTGTAAGGGTTTTTAAAGCCTTACGCAATACATATTCTGATTCAGGTGTAATTATTGATTTGCCTGTAGCAAAAGTTATTCCTTCAAGAATAATTGGAACACCAACTTTTACAACATCATCTTCAGCATTAAGCGGATCGGTTCCTCTTTTAACTTCTACTCCGTCATCAACTGTACCGCCGTCTGTATCTTTAACTAGTGGATCAGTCTTGTATTTCATTACTTCGTCAGTATCAGATAAACCATCACCATCAGTGTCAGCTTTTAACGGATCTGTAAGATACTTGCTGACTTCTTCAAAATCAGTCAAACCATCGCCATCAGTATCTTTATTAAGCGGATCGGTTTTGTACTTCATTACTTCTTCAGAATCTGTTAAGCCATCACCATCGGTATCCGGATTATTAGGATCTGTTTTATACTTGAAGATTTCATTATAATCGCTTAATCCATCAAGATCCGAATCAGCCATTAAAGGATTAGTTTTATACTTGTTTACTTCTTCACCATCTTTTAATCCTTCACCATCAGTGTCCGGATTATTTGGATTTGTGCCTAGCGCTTCTTCTTCACGTTTTGTTAATCCGTCATTGTCTCTATCAGAGCTTCCACTCTCACCTGTAAATGTTAGTCCGGCAGATACATTAAAATATGAATCCCATATTTCATCACTGCCGCTTCTGTAGCCATCAAGATCGTAGGTAGTAGTTAATCCACCACCAATCGCAAAATCGAGTAACAGGGTAGGGGTTACAGCAAACTCAGCACCTATACCGGCAGGAATAATTCCCACCCATCTTTCTGTTTTTACTGCAAGTCCACCTAAATCATCGGTCGGCTGTGTCTTAAGATCATAATTCATTAATCCACCGCCAAAGTAGAAATAAGGATTCCATCCGGAAACATCCCAGGGACTTACCCTGAATCTTAGATTGACGGGAATAATAGTAGCTTCATATTCTCCAAATGAATCCTCGGTTTTAAACATTGCATCACCGGCATAAGTACCATAGCCTGCAGTTACCTGAAGCTCAAGAACTTTTGTTAATTCGAAGGCAAGGAAACCCTCAATTAAATATGAGAATTTGTAGGAATCAAATGAAAAATCATCATTCCCACCGAATCCAATATTCTTGAATTCGTTTTCCGGGAAAAGCTGATTATATCTGAATCCCAGTTTAGTACCCCATTCTTTATATTGAGCAAATGAATGGCTACTAACAAAAAAAAATAAAGCAAGCACGATTATGTAACTTTTTTTAAGCATGGTTTAACCTTTATTTTATGTATTAATGAAAAAATTAATTAATGCGATAAATTATATATAGTAGTAATGTAAATAAGATTATTTATTATATCAAGAATAACATTTTCTAAAAATATTATAAATTTTATTGAAGTAGCTAAAAAATGTAAATAAATTGTTATTTACTTTTAGACAGCAAATTCATGTAAAATTATTCAATTGGTAAGTATTCACAATTGTATGGTATTTCCGGTTTAACTAATAGGGTATCTTCACGCATTAGAATAACTTGTCCAATGGGCATACCTTTTTTCTTAACTACATATTTTTTGAAGCAAAATGAAACTGGAACTAAACCTGCTGTTTTTGCTTTACTGTGGTAAGCAGCAAGTGAAGCAACTTTTTTTAGAACATATTTGGGCACAGCTTCTTTAGTATTATCTATCCTCAAAACAACATGAGAACCGGAAACTGAACGTGCGTGAAACCAATAATCATTTTGTTTTGCGAATTTGGTAGTTAGCAAATCATTATTTTGACTGTCTTTGCCGACAAAAACGTGATATTTATTATCAACAAGATAATGTTTGAATTTTGATTTAATATCATCGCTCTTTCGAGTCGATTCTTCATCTTTAATCTTTAACTCTTTCATAATATGATTTAGTTCCTTTAGTGAATCAATTATAACCAATTTCTCTTCTAAGTTCTTATACTTTTCATATTCTTTTTGGGCAGATGTTAACATGCGAACCGAATTTTCGATTGTTAATTTTTGTCCCTTAGCTTTTTCGAAATACTTATCAGCATTTTGTTTTGTATTAAGCTTAACGTCCAATTTGATTTTTATCTTTCGGTTAAATGCATCATAAATATCCTCAAGTTCAATTTCTTTTTGTCCGGCAGGAATATTATTAAGATTTATTAAAATTAAATTACCAATCTTTGAATACTCTTCAGCTTTGTCACCCTTATCAATTAAAATTCTTAGATTGTTTATTTTAGATGCAATTTTATTAAGCTCACGCTCGATGTATTTTCTGATCCTCTTTTCTTTCTTTTTCCACTCATCGAAATAGTATTTCTTATAAAGAAATAAGTTCAATGCAGTTATCAGATCATCACTGAGCAAAATTTCCGTGTTAGGATAAATATGGAATTTCTCAAATGCGATGTTTATTTCACCTGATGTTTTGTTAAGAAATACTACAGGTCGGGAAGAAAATATTTCTTCTACTACATTTTGAAGAACTAAACCAGGCTTGCCGCTTCTGGATTTACATTCCTGAATGATTTCTTTACCAATAATTGGATATTTTTTTCTAATAGAATCAAAATAATTTTCTTCTGTGTTTAATTCTAAATCTAACTGATTGGGGGTTATGATATACGTTTTGGAGAAAAGTTCAGTGATAAGCTCATCAATATTTTCTTCCTCAGCTTTTACAAAACTTTCAATATTTT
>JALHTS010000466.1 GCA_022865965.1 Ignavibacteriaceae bacterium | reverse complement strand
TCAGATAAGAAGTTATGTGTTCCATCCTTATAATATGGTTAAAGATCACAGAACTGATGAAGAAACTTCTGATGTGCAAAGTGTAATGGATGGTAATCTTAACAAATTCATTAAAGCATTCTTAATGAAGTTTAGTCAGAACTGAAATGAAAAAAGTGTTTAAGAAAAAGTATTCTTCTAGTTCCGACAAAAATGACTTCTTCAATAAAGTATATGAAGTGACAAAATTAATTCTCTATGGAAAAGTCTCAACTTATGGCGAGCTTGCAGAAGCTGACCGATCAGTAGGCAAGGTAGCTTTAGCGTTAGCAATCATTCATCATTTGTGTATTTCAAACAATGTACCTTTTAAATTGTTAGCAGATTTATTTGATAAAATGGGAGAGTGGCTGATAATTGAGTTTATACCTAAAAACGATCCAATGGTTAAAAAGCTGCTGCTCCATCGGAAAGATATTTTTGAAGATTATAGTGTAGAAATCTTCGAAAAGGAATTTTTAAAATACTTTTCTATTATCGAGTATAAAAAAGTCTCCGGTACCGGGAGAATAATTTACCTTATGAAAAAGAATTAGATTTATTTTTCATAAGGTGTGAGAAGTTTTTATCCGATTTCAAAAATGATTACATCAAGAATGTTCAATGAAACATTTAGTGCTTAAAAAATATAATTTGAAATATTTTCAAGAAGAATTAATCATTCATCCGCTGAACATCATTCTTCTCTTTTTCATTTCTACAAGTTCAGTAAATTTTAAGGCAGATATTACGATAGATTTTCGCGAAACAGCTATATCTTTTTTAATCGTTTTTGCTTTAGGAATTGGAATATACTTTGCTGTTAAATGGATGATAAAAGACCGGATAAAATCATCTTTGTTCCTGAGTGCTTTTTTATTTCTCACACTCTTTTTCAGAGATATATTTGAATTACTTGTTTATACCGAAGTTACAAAAGCAATAAGTGATTTTCTGTTTTTCTCCAGGGAGTTATTTTTTATTATTACAATAGTAGTTCTTGTATTAGTTTCTTTAACTATCTGGTTATATAAAACCAGGAAGAAATTTTTAAAACTTAATTCTTATTTGAATTTATTGACTACAATATTTTTATTAATCGAGATTATTGGACTCGGATTTATAGAGGTTTCTAAAGTCGAATTAAAGAACAAAATAGTAATCAAAAAACCTCTGGGTGAAATAAAAAATAAGCCGGATATTTATTTCATAATTCTTGATGGGTACACGGGTTTCATTAGTTTAAAAAAATATTGGAATTTTGATAACAATGAGCTAAAGGAATTCCTTAACAATAATGGATTTTTCTTAGCTGAAAATGGAAAAACAATTTATAATGTTACTAACTATGCAATTGCATCTACTTTTAACATGGCAGAGTTAAATTATAAAGCGGGTAATTTATATGCAAAAACCCATTATTTATCACTCGCGAATATTATCAAAAAAAACATAGTTGTAGAATACTTCAGTGAAATAGATTATGATTTTATTAATTTATCATTTTTTGATATTCGGAATGAAAATAAATCTTATGAAGATATCTACTTCCTAAAAAACGGAAACATTTATCAATCTAGAACTGTATATGGTCATTTGTATGAGATTTACAACGATATCGTCAATGATATGGCAGACATCAACCTTGATATTTTTGGAAGACTGAAAATGATCGGGAACACATTTAATAAAAAGCCAAAATTTATTTATGCGCACATTATGATGCCTCACCCACCATATTACTTTGATGCTGAAGGGAACAGAAATGATTATAAGATCGTAAATGATCCCAAAAACAAAATCAGTTACCTTGAACAATTAAAGTACACCAATCATCTTTTAATAGAAACTTTGAAAAGTATTTTAAATTCCAGTAGAAATCCCCCAATCATAGTAGTTCAAGGGGATCATGGTTTTCGGCGTTTCAAAGAAAAAGATAAAAAGGAAGCAGAATTTTCTGTTTTGAGTTGTTATTATTTTCCCGATAAAGATTATTCACTGCTCACCGATTCAATGAAAACAATTAAGACATTCAGATTAATTTTCAATAAGTACTTTAATCAGGACTTTCAGCTACTTAATTAATTTTTAGCCATGGGTTAAGTTAATTGTAATCGGACAAATGAATTCTTTTAAGTCAGGATGGATCTACATATGACACAGCTATCCAAATTAAAGTAACTGAAATAAGATAGGCTTTATAATAATTGTTTAAATAAATAATAGATTGTTGTAACCGTCATATAATTGAACTCATCCCTTTACTTCTTCTTCTCTTTGTAAGAGAAGGGAATTGAGTGGTTGAGTTTCTATAGTATAGTAATGTTTATAAATATCATAAAATGTAGAACTATTTTGAGAACTCAAAATATTTTGGACAGAAATGAAATATGAAGAACAAGCAAAAGAAAAAGGACTTCTTTAATAAAGTATATGAAGTGACAAAATTAATTCCCTATGGAAAAGTCTCAACTTATGGCGATATTGCCGAAGCATGTGGTATCCGTTCTTCTGCAAGAACTGTTGGCTGGGCATTGAACGGATGTGGTCCCGATATTCCTGCGCACAGAGTTGTTAACAGATTTGGTGCGCTAACCGGCAAAATACATTTTGGTGATCCGGCTTTGATGGAGGAACTCTTACAAAGCGAAGGTGTTGAGTTTGATAAAAATGGATGTGTTAGATTAGATAAACATTTGTGGAAACCTGTAATCAAGAAAAAACCTGCCTGCCGGCAAGGCAAGGAAAAAAGTAAAAGGAATAAAAGGCGGTCTGATGACCGCCACTAATCTAATACTTCCTCACATCAATTGATGAAACACCGGATTCAACATTTATATAAATCTTTTTCTCAGCAGTATCAAAATCAGGTGTTCTGTAAAGTGAAGATTTAATTTTTATAAATCCTTCATAATTTGTTGATGATAGTGCTACATCAGAAATAATTTCACAGCCAACATTTTCAGGAATGAAAATATCAATATCCGAAGCTCCTGCGTCAATAGTCAAGTTGGTTTCATCGACAGGTTCACCAAGTTTAAGATTAAGGGCTGCAGCGCCCATATCTATTTCAATATCTTTAACTTTAAATGGAGACAAATCAACTTTAATTGATGCAGCACCAATATCAAAATTTATATTCCAAACCGGGTTGGGATTTAATGCAATCTCAACCTTATTAAAGTTTCCTTTTTTGCCAAACCGGAATTTGGTTGATTCCATTTTAAGAGTGAGATTGCTCGTGCTATCATAATCATTTCTTATTAAAGTATAATCAACGCCGTGACTTTCTGTTTTTACGTCAAGTAATTTATCAGTTGTACTAAGAATTTTAAAATTTCCTGCACCGGCTTCTAAGTGAAATAAAGCTGTACTTATAGAGTCGCTGTATTCTTCTGTATATCGAGCTGTCTCTGACGTTATCGGATCATCATCAAATGAAAAATTTAATCCACATTTAAAAAAGTTCATACTTGAACTTATAGATGCAAAAATTGAAAGTGCAAGAACTAATCCCGCAAATCCTGAAATTATTAGTTTTCCTGTTTTATTTTTTACAATAATTGCAAGACCAATCAGAACTAAAACAAGCGGCCAGAATTTCCAGGCAGTTGACCATTCAAAGTTGAAATCGAATAGATTTGCAAACAGTGCAAGACCGCCTAAGACTATAAATAATATTCCCCAGAAAATATGTGATGCTTTCATTTTTTCAACTCACTTTCTTACGTTAAGAAGTAATCCTATACCAACAGCAATCAGAACAAAAGGCCAAAAATCACCAAAGTTAAAACGCGGGATAAAATTATTTAATAAAAACAAACCGCCGATAACAACTAAAACAATTCCAGCAACAGAACTGGTATTTGATTTTTGCTTCTGCTGAAAAGCTGCATAATTAAAAGTATTTTGATTCTCAGAAGTTTTTTCTTCAGCCGGTTCAGAATTTTGTGCAGGGTTTGTGAAGTTACTCTGTGAATCGGTTTGATTTTGTTCCGTACCCGGAAAAACATAAGGTTTTTCTGGAACAATAATCCACAGAATTATATATGCAATCAATCCGCCGCCGCCAAAAAATACTGCAAGCACGAAGAGTATTCTTACAATAGTTGGATCGATTTCAAAATATTCTGCAATTCCACCGGCAACTCCACCGATCATTTTATCTCTGTTTGAACGATATAATTTCTTATACATCTTGGAACTCCTTTACTTTCTGTAATTTCCGGTGGAAAAATAAGCACCTTTTTAATATAAAGCATTGATTATAGTATTAACGGCATTCCAATGTTAAAAAAGGGAGAATCAATTGATTATCGGGCGAATGTTACCGGTGAATGGTAAAAAATCTTCTTTTTTATTGGAAAAATTAAAAGATACCTTATTTTAGTTTCAACATTTTAATTATTCTTTTATTAGAAATTAAATTATGAAAATTGCACTTTGCCAGATAAATCCGATTATTGGTAACCTCAAGTACAATCAATCAAAAATTATTGAAGGTTACAAAAGGGGTGTTAAATCCGGAGCTGATATTGTAATATTTCCTGAACTCTCACTCGTTGGTTACCCGCCGCAGGATTTGGTTGAGAAAAAAGAATTTCGTGATGCCGTAACAAAAGCTGCAAATGAACTTGCTTCTATTACCAAAGAAACTGCCATGCTTTTTGGTGCCATCACAGAAGATGATGATTTAATTGGGACAGATATTCATAATTCTGCAATTCTTTGTTTTGATGGTAAGATACAATTCGTTCAACATAAAACTTTAATTCCTAATTACGATGTATTTGACGAGATGAGATATTTCGATCCATCCAAAGAAGTAAATGTATTTGAATTTAAAGGGGAAAAATTAGGAATATCAATTTGTGAAGATATCTGGAATGATGCTGATTACTGGTATAGAAGAAGATACACGCGCGATCCGATTCAGGAACTTCTTGATAAAGGTGCAACAATTCTGCTTAATATTTCTGCAAGCCCTTACGCTTTTGGCAAACGGGAAAATCGTCGTGAAATGCTTTCAGTTCTTACTAAACAAGACAAAATACCTTTAGCTTATGTCTGTTGTGTTGGGGCACAAACAGATTTAATTTTTGACGGCGCAAGTATGTGCTTTGATAGTAATGGTAGATTAGTAAAACTCGGTAAAACTTATGAAGAGGACTTTTTAATTTTCGATACTAAAAAATCAAACGATGAAATAAAACAATATGAAAAAAGTTTTGAAGAAGAAGTTTTATCTGCTCTTATTTATGGAGTAAAAGACTACTGCAACAAATTAGGATTTACAAAGTTGCTGATTGGGTTGAGTGGTGGATTAGATTCTGCCATAGTAACATATATTGCAGTTGAAGCGCTTGGTGCAGAAAATGTTCATGTAATTTTAATGCCCTCTAAATATTCCAGTGAAGGAAGTATTACCGATTCAGAGAAACTTATTTTGAATTTAGGAATCTTATCCTCTAGTGTTTCTATTCAGCCTGTAGTTGATGAAACAGTGGAGCAATTAACTTCAATTACTGGAAATATAAAAAGTGTTACCGAGGAAAATCTTCAGGCAAGAATACGCGGACTTTATTTAATGGCTTTTTCAAACAATAATAATTTTTTACTTTTAACTACAGGAAATAAATCAGAAG
>JALHTS010000465.1 GCA_022865965.1 Ignavibacteriaceae bacterium | reverse complement strand
TGTTTGATACTGTACTCTAAATTCAGTTTCTATTTTTTATCCGGCCTCAATAAAATTATAAAATAATATCAATAATTTTTAATTGAGTTTGTTTGTGAAAGATCCAACTTTTAATGTCAGGCATTTTTCATTATTTTTGGATAGATTAACAAATCAGAAAAGCAATCCGTAAAATCAGTGGATATTAATAATTCCATAATGCAAAACTTTAACAACAGAATGAATGAATTCTTTTTGATGATTGGCGGATTAGCCCAATTCTCAATTGATTTCTTCAAACAAATCTTTATTCCACCTTATGAAGTTGTTGAAGTCAGAAAACAAATGATTGAACTCGGAATGAAAACGCTTCCAATTGTAAGTTTAACCGGATTCATAATTGGCTTAGTGCTGGCAATGCAGACTCAACCTGTACTAGCACGTTTTGGAGCAGAAGCATATTTACCAGGCTCCGTTGGAATTTCAATAGTTAGAGAAATTGGTCCTATTTTAACTGCTTTAATATTTGCTGGAAGAGTAAGCTCGGGAATTGGTGCTGAACTAGGGTCTATGCGTGTGACTGAACAAATTGATGCAATGGAAGTTTCAGCTATTAACCCATTTAAGTTTCTCGTTGTTACAAGAATATTTGCCACAACATTTATACTACCCTTACTTACAGTTTATGTTATCTTTATTGCATTGATAGGTTCTTACATCGCCGTTGTTCTGGTTCAGAATATGACTTGGGAATATTACACCGGAGCGGTTATTCTTTCGGTTGAATTTGGTGATGCAATTCCCGGCGTGGCAAAAACTTTTATTTTTGGATTTATTGTTGGCGTTGTCGGTTCTTATAAAGGGTACACTGCAACAAATGGAACCGAAGGCGTAGGAAGAGCATCAACGACAGCAGTTGTTGTAGCTTCTCTTCTTATTTTAATTTTTGATATGATACTTGTTAAAGTTACGTTGTGGTTATGGCCGACAATTTAAAAATGGTTGAAATAAATAATCTGCATATGCAGTTTAACGATCTTGTCGTGCTTAACGATATTTCTCTTGATGTGATGAATGGTGAAAATTTTGTCGTTTTCGGAAGAAGCGGCACCGGTAAAAGTGTTTTGCTTAAATGTATAGTTAGATTATTAGAACCTGATTCCGGTGACATTAAAATTGATGGTGTTGATGTTCTTGAGCTGAACACAAAAAAATTAAATGAAGTAAGAAAACAGTTGGGATTTTTATTTCAGAGTGCTGCTTTATATGATTCTATGAGTGTAAGGCAAAACCTGGAATTTCCTTTAATCAGGCATTTTGATTTCACTCCTAAAGAGAGAGAAGAAAAAATAAGGGCAGTTCTTAAAAAGGTTACACTTGAAGAAGCTATTGATAAAATGCCCGCAGAACTTTCGGGAGGAATGCGAAAAAGAATTGGATTAGCCCGTTCTATTATTACTGAACCAAAGTTAATGCTTTATGATGAACCGACTACAGGTTTAGATCCTATAACATCAAAAGAAATAAGTGAGCTTATTCTTGATATGCAAAAATCATTAAATATAACCTCAATAATTGTAACGCATGATTTACTGTGCGCAAAGATCATAGCCGACAGGGCAATTGTTTTAAACGAGAGTGAAATTCAATATAAGGGAACAATATCTGAATTAACTTCATCGAGCGATCCGTTTTTAAGAAATTTCTTCAGTCACGAAATTGTTAAAGAGAATAACAGGAGCAAATAATGGAGAAAGGTCTAGCAACCGCAAAATTAGGAATTTTTATTTTTCTTGGAAGCGCTTTACTCGTAATTGGAATATTCCTACTCGGAAATAAAGATCAGTTATTCGCTTCCACTTTTACTGTAAAAGCATACTTCGATAATATAGAAGGTTTACGAAATGGTGCCTCTGTAAGATTCGGCGGCATTGATGTGGGAGCTGTAAAAGAGATAAAAATTGTTGACGATGTTTCGGGAAAGATAGAAGTTTCAATGCGAATAAAAACTGATATTAAAAGATTCATCAGAGAAAACTCTACAGCTACAATTGAAACAGAAGGTTTAGTCGGTAATAAAATTATGATGCTTTCTATGGGCGACGAAAACTTCAAGGAAGTAGCTGATGGTGGAATAATTCAATCTAAAGAGCCATTGGGTTTTGCTGAAGTGATGGGAGAAACACAGGGGATCCTTGCTTTCACGAAAGAAATGACAAAATATCTGGCGGAAGTTATGGACAGAATAAATCGCGGTGAAGGTACTTTAGGCAAAATATTAAATGATGAAGAACTTTATTATGCAGCCACTAATTTGACAAAAAGCGCTGATAGTAGTCTAGCAAACTTAACCAATGATTTAAAAGATGTAATTGTTTTATTTGATGACCTTGGCAGTGGTGTTCAAGATGTTGTGAATAATATTAATAAAGTCGTTACAGATATAGATACTCTAATGAGTGGTGTTCAGGAGGGCAAAGGTTTGATGGGTTCACTTCTAACTGACAAAGGTAAAGAAGCGGAATCGCTTAATCAGATTCTAAAAAATCTTGTGATTGTTACCGAAGACACGAAACTTGGTGCATCTCGTCTGGCTGAAAATATGGAAGCCTTAAAATACAACTGGCTCTTTAAAGGCTATTTTGAAGACAGGGGTTATTGGGATAAAGCCGAGTTTGAAGAACAAATTGATTCAAAACTTCTTGAGTTAAATGAAAAGATAAAATTGCTGGATGAAAAGATAGGTGAGTTAAAAACACTGGAAAAAGCTGCTAATTAAAACCGGTTTAACGTTTATTTCTTGCTGAATTAATAAGCTATTCGTAGCAGGCACCCATCTATTATCGAAAGTATATGCTGCCAACATTTCTTATTATTCCTGCTGAAAATATTATTAAATTAATATTCTACAAATTCATTTTTTTTAGGAATTTTGATTGTTACATTTTTGAATTGATATTTCTTTATGAATCAAAACAATATTAAAAAAGAAAAGAAAATAATAGTTCGCGGAGCACGTCAGCATAACCTTAAGAATCTAAGTTTTGAAATTCCGCGTAATAAACTAATTGTATTTACCGGCGTAAGCGGAAGCGGTAAATCATCATTGGTCTTTGATACTATCTATGCAGAAGGACAAAGAAGGTATGTTGAAAGTCTTTCAGCTTATGCTCGTCAGTTCCTGGAAAGAATGAACAAACCCGATGTTGATTTAATTACAGGCATTTCTCCCGCAGTTGCAATTGAACAGAAATCCGGTGGGCGCAACAGCCGTTCTACTGTTGGAACAACAACAGAAGTTTATGATTATTTAAGATTATTATTTGCTAGAATAGGAAAGACTATCTGCTTTCAATGCGGCAAAGAAGTTAAGAAAGCTACAACAAGTACTGTTGCTGACTGGCTTGAGAAACAAGCGGAGGGAACAAAATTATATTTGACATTTCCGCTTCCTGATCACGAAGGGCACAGCATAAAAGATGAACTGGAACATCTTAAAAAAAGAGGTTTTTTCAGAATTTATTTTGATAATTCTCTTATTGATCTTAATGAAAAAGAAGTAAAACCAAAAAACAAAAATGATGTTCGTGTTGTTGTTGAAAGATTCAAAGTAAATAAAGGCGAAGTCAGAGAAGGACTTTCTGATTCAATAGAAGTTACATTTAAGGAAGGTGAGAACAGATTAGCATTGATCAATATCGATACAAATGAGCAGACTGAGTTCAATAAATTTTATGAGTGCTGCGGAGTAAGATACGAAGAACCCGAACCGCGTTTCTTTTCATTTAATAATCCGTTTGGTGCTTGTCCCGTTTGCCAGGGATTCAGTAAGGTAATTGGAATCGATATGAATCTTGTTGTGCCGAATCCAAACTTAAGTTTAATGGATGGCGCTCTTGCTCCGTTCCGTTCTGCAAAATACAGCACGCATCAAAGAGAATTAATACAAAGTGCAAAGAGTGTTGGAATTCCTCTGAACATTCCTTATAAAGATTTAAGCGAAGAGCAAATAAAATTGCTCAGGAAAGGATTCTTAAAATACAAAGGGATAGATAGATTTTTTGAGAATCTCGAAAGCAAGACTTATAAAATGTATATAAGAGTTCTGCTTTCACGTTACCGGGGATATACAACCTGTCCGGCTTGTAAAGGAACACGATTAAGAAGAGAAGCACAGCAAGTTAAGATAGACGGTAAATCGATTCACGACATAGTTAAACTTCCGATAGAACAGTCATTAAAGTTTTTTGAAAAATTGAAACTTTCTGAATACGATTTTCAGGTTGCTGAAAGAGTTTTGAAAGAAATAATTAAGCGATTACAGTTTCTTAATAATGTTGGTATTGGTTACTTAACTCTTGACAGATTAAGCAGCACGTTATCAAGTGGAGAAACACAGCGAATAAATCTTGCAACCTCGCTTGGCTCTGCTTTAGTTGGAACTTTGTATGTGCTTGATGAACCAAGCATCGGACTTCATCCAAGAGACAATTCAAAACTGATAAACATCTTAAAAAATCTTCGCGATATTGGTAATACTGTTCTTGTTGTTGAGCATGATGCATATATGATGAAAGAAGCCGATCTGCTTGTTGATATGGGTCCGGATGCTGGTATTAAAGGCGGTGAGATTGTTTCCATGGGACATTACACCGAAGTGATGAAAAATAAAAATTCACTCACGGGAAAATATTTATCCGGCGAGATGAAAATTCCATTGCCTGCAAAAAGAAACACAAAGAAAACGAAAGCAGTTAAAATTACCAGTGCTTCAGAAAATAATCTTAAAAAAATGGATGTTGAAATTCCACTAAACAAATTTGTTGTTGTAACAGGAGTAAGCGGTTCAGGGAAGAGTACGCTTGTTCATGATATTCTTTATGCCGGGATTGCAAAATATTTTGGAAATGCCCCTTCATTTATTGGTAAGTATGATGACATTAAAGGTGCAGAGTATATTGATGGTGTTGTAATAGTTGATCAGTCACCGATTGGTAAATCTCCAAGATCAAATCCTGCCAGTTATATAAAAGTTTTTGAACTGATAAGAGAGTTGTTTTCATCAACGCATCAGGCAAGAGCAAGAGGATATAGACCGGGATATTTTTCATTCAACGTTCCCGGCGGAAGATGTGAAACCTGCCAGGGCGACGGATTCATAAAAGTTGAAATGCAATTCCTTGCCGATCTATATCTGCAGTGTGAGGATTGTGAAGGTACACGATTCAAAAAAGAAATACGTGAAGTTACTTATCGCGGTAAAAATCTTGTTGATGTTCTTAAAATGACCGTTGATGAATCACTGGTTTTCTTTGAAGGTAATGATAGAATTACAAGACTTCTTCAACTGCTTGCAGAAGTTGGATTAGGATATATAAAACTCGGTCAGCCATCAAATACATTATCAGGAGGAGAAGCCCAACGAATAAAGCTTGCCGCTCATCTTACAGCTCAGCGAGAAAGAAGGCATGTTCTCTTCATATTTGATGAACCTACAACAGGACTTCATTTTCACGATATTTCAAAACTTCTGAATTGTTTTAATCTTCTTCTCGAAAGAAATAATTCTATAGTCATCATTGAACATAACCTTGATGTAATAAAATGTGCAGATTATATAATTGATCTCGGTCCTGGAGCAGGCGAGAAAGGTGGAGAAATTGTTGTAACCGGAACTCCGGAAGAAATTGTTGAGAATAAAAAGTCATGGACTGGAAAGTATTTGAAGGAGTATTTAAACTGAGAATGTATTTTTAAGAATCTTAAATGTTGATACTTTTTAGTTAAAAAAACAAGAATATGATTATAAAAACAGTAGTGTTATTGAAACGTAGATGACATTGCAAAAAATTTTTCGGTGTGATTTTTGTATAATTAATTTGTTATATGTTAAAAAGAAATAAAAAAGAACGATTTACGCAAAGATGAATCTCAAATTTTTACTAAAGAGCAACTTTTTATCAATATTAATACAATTATTTGTATTGATGTTAATAGCAAATAGTATTTCGATTAGCCAATCTTTCTCTGTTGATTCTGTAAAAGTCAGAGTAGCAAAATGGTCTGATGATAAACAATCTGCCTTTTCTTTCTCTTTTGATGACGGATTGCTTTCCCATTATCAGAATGCAAAGCCAATTCTTGACCAATTCGGATTCAAAGGAACGTTTAATGTTATGCCTCCACTCCTTGCTGATTCTTTACCCGGAATATGGCGATACGGTACCTGGCCAATGTTTATTGAACTTTCGCAGGATGGACATGAAATAGCTTCTCATACAATGAATCACGATACTCTTACTATACTTCCGGTCGGTGATACTATGACTGAAGGAACAGCCATATATGAATTATATCAATCGAAAAAAGAAATTGAACAGAGAATTCCTGATAAAAAATGTAACACGCTTGCTTATCCTTATTCTTATAGAAATCAATTAGTTGATTCACTGACATCATTATTTTATGAAGCTGGAAGAAGTGATGGTGAAGAACCAAATCATTATTCACTTGATTATTTCTATGACCTGAATTCCTATGCCGTTCATTTTAATCTACCGCGAAATACTCTTGCCGATGATCTTGATGAACTTTACAGTTTTATGAACTGGATTCATAACTCGATTTTAAATGAGGCTTGGGCAATAATGATGATTCACGAGATCGTTCCGCAATTAGAATTACCGGATTTGGTTTCAGAGGGATTGTATGAACCAATCTCAAACGAATGGTTTACTTATTTGTGTGATTCGATAAAAGCACGGTCAGAAAATAAAGAAATTTGGGTGGAAACTACCGGAAATATTGTTCGCTATATGAAGCAAAGGGATAGCTGTGAATATCAGGTTATTTCATCTGCACAAGATGAAATTGAAATTGAACTTACAGACAATCTTGATGATGAAATTTATAATTATCCTTTATCAGCATACGTTACTATACCTGAAGATTGGAACTATATTCTGTTTACACAAGCTGGCAGGATTGATACACTAACTGCAATAGCCACAGATTCCGGTAAAGTTGTTTTATGTAAAATCATTCCTGACGATGGAATTATGACGCTTACAAAGCTTAACATTACCGGTATTGATGATGAAAAAGATCAACCTTTGTCGTTTGAACTTTATCAGAACTACCCGAATCCGTTTAATCCATCTACTAGAATCCGTTACTCCGTAATGTCAAATGTCAAACGTCAAACGTCAAAAGTTACTTTGAAAGTTTATGATATGTTAGGTGTTGAGATTGCTACTCTGGTAAATGAAGAAAAACCTGCGGGAACTTATGAAGTTGAATTCAACGGAAGCAGACTTTCAAGCGGGGTTTCCGCCAAAGGCGGATACGCCTCTGGCGTATATTTTTATCAATTGCGGGTTGGTGAGTTCGTACAAACACGTAAAATGATATTGGCTAAATAACAAACTTCTGTGTTCTTTTTATACGCGGGAAGCGGCTTTTAATTCCGTCTTCATTTGCAAGCGCCGTTCCTAAAACTCTACCGTTATTTTTCATAACATATTGTCCCGCTGGAATATCTGTGTTTTTTATTTTCCATCCGGTCAGATAATTCTTTAACTCTTCTTCATCTTTAATATCATAAATAAATTTTGTGATATGATTTTCAAGAACCTGTGCCGCACTTGTATAAAAAGTAATCCTGCTCTTCTTATCCAATGTTCCAAATTTTATTCCTATGCGATGGAATAATCCCAATTTATCATCTTGCCAGTTTTTATTTATAAAAAATATATCTCTTGTTTTAGGAATGTATTGATAATCGTGAAGAACTTCTATCGGAATTCCAAAATGCTCTGAAATATAATCAAGCAAAGGTGAAATATCTTTATGAGTTGGCTTTAACAATTTAATATGTGGCGTGCTTAGTAATTTGTGTTCAGTAAATTCAGTAGAATCAACCTTACGAAGTTTTACAAGAAAAAAACCATCTGAGTTGATTTCCCAGGGTAGAATTCTGATTGCTTTATTTAATGATTTATTAAATTCTAAGCCATTGTACTTGGTAAAGGCTTTATGTGTTCTTACAGGAAGATTTACATCTTCAATTTGTACAGGATATTTTGAAAGGATTTTATCAATCACCATTTCGTTTTCTTCAACAGATAAAGTGCATGTTGAATAAACAATTTCACCGCCGACTTTAGCCATTTTTATTGCGGCAATTAAAAGTCGTGTTTGTAAATCCTGAAGTCTTTGAACCCTGTCTAACGACCACCAATTACTAACTTCTTCTTTCTTCTGAATAATTCCAAGTCCGCTGCAAGGTGCATCAACAAGTATTTTATCAAAATGATTGCTGAAATATTTGCTCAGAATCTCACCCTTGGAATGAATTATGCCGGTGTTAACGATACTCATCCTATCGAGATTAAATACAAGCGATTTAATTCTGTCAAGTGCAATTTCATTAACAACAAGAGTTCCGTCATTGTTCATCATCTCAGCCATTTGAGTTGTTTTAGAACCGGGAGCTGAACATAAGTCCATCACAATATCATTTGACGTTGGTTTTAGAACAATAGGCGGAAGCATTGATGATAAACCTTGAATGTAATAAAGACCGAGTAAATGTTCTAAAGTTTTTCCCGTCAGATCATTTTCATCTTTAACAATCTTTAAAGCATTATCAAATCCATTAATCTCTTCAGTTTGA
>JALHTS010000052.1 GCA_022865965.1 Ignavibacteriaceae bacterium | reverse complement strand
CTATGATCAATACAATAATAAAACTGAAGATTTATCTGAGAACTGGAATGGTTCCAATTGGGTGAGTATTGAAAGAGATATTTACAGATACTCATCAGCTCCTGAAATTACTAGACCAATTGAAGGGGGGATATTGATATCAGGGCAAGAGGATACAATCAGATGGGTTGGTGGAATTGAGGGTTCGTTTATAAAAATAAAATACAGTGCAGACGGAGGTAGTAACTTTGAGCTAATTGCTACTGGCTTATCAGCAACAGATAGTATGTATCTCTGGGATATTCCCGCCAATTTATTTATCACAAAGTCAATTATTAGAATTGAGAGAGAAGAATACTTTGAAATACTAGCTGAGAGTGATACATTCAAAATAAAACCACTAATAATTACAAAACTGGATGATAACGGTGATTACATATCTTATGATAGCACAGATTGGTGGGGTTTTTCGAATGATCTTGATTTATGGCCGGAGAGTTGGTGGCAAAACTTTGATTACACTGGAATTGATCCTATAACTAATAGAATTTATTCACCATGGCAGGGAGACAGTGTATTCGCTAAAGCCAGTTCTTCAGATCATCCGGATTGGATGTCATTCGTGGGTGCATTTGGGGTTAATGCTTGTTATGCTTTTGGTTACCCAGGTCTTTATTGTTCAAAAGCTCTTTTGTTATGGGCAGCACTAAAAGATGATTGGAAGGGAAGTTGTTTTGGTATAGCTATATCTAATGCATTAGCTTTTGAAAAGAAAGCAGATTTTTTGCAGGCATACCCTAGTTTTCCAAATTTTACAGAACCCTTCCTTGTTTTAAGCGACACCAGTGTAATTAAAGTAGTAAACGAACTTTTTACTCATCAATTTGGGAATCCCCACACTCTATATTACGAAAAGACACCGAATGAAACTCTTAATGATCTTAGGGATTTATTAAAAGAAGATAAGGTACCAATCAGGGCTTTAAGTTTTTGTAGCAACGATCCATATGAGACAGGTGGACATACAGTAGTGGGATACAAGATAGAAAAAGATACCTCTTTTGATTTTATACACTATATCTATGTTTATGATAACAGTTACCCTAATGTTTTAGATGCAAGAGTCAAAATAAATACTCTTGCGAATTTTGGTTTTGGTTCATGGTCAACTCAATATGCATGGCAGAACTGGGGAGGGAACAAAGACATCTTTCTTGAAGATTCTGCTAAAACATTCTTATCGAAGCCTTTATTACCGAAGAAATCAAAAGGTATGTCTCTATTTGTTCTGAGTGAAAATGATCTTCAGATTTTACCCTCTACTCAAACAACACCTCTGATTACGGACAGTCAGGGTAATCAAACAGGAATTGGTTCTTTAGGTATGGTGGTAGAGATACCGGGTTCATATCCTTTGATAAAAAAAAATGGTAATAGCGAACCACCATATGGTTACTCTTTTCCCACAGACAATTATTCCGTTGTAATGACCAATATTACAGCAGACACTATAGATTGTTATCTGTTTACAGGAAGCAAGTCATTCTTGTATGAGAGATATGGAGCAACGCAGACACAGACAGACAGATTGTTCTTTGACGGAGGGGTATCGGTTACTAACCCAGACCCAGAACAGAAGACAGTAAAACTGCTCAGTATTATCAGTGACACAACATCAGCAGATGAGAAGTTATTTTTGTTCAGATCAATTAACCTTTCTCAGAATGACTCGGTGAAAATAATTAATCCTGATGATAATAAATTAGACCTAATATCATACGGCTCTCAGAAGAATTACCAGATAGAATTAAACTACGCATCATCAACCGGGTTTGGAAGATTTTTAAATACCGGAATAACTCTTAGTCAGAATACCACACACAAACTTGTTCCAAACTGGGGAGACTTTGCAGATTTAGGGCTAACAATATATGTTGATGAAGGAAACGATGGAACAATTGATGACACACTTGAGATACAGAACCAGGCAACAGGTGTTGGAGAAGAGCAGGGTTCACTGATACCAACAGAGTACAGACTAGAGCAGAACTATCCAAATCCATTTAACAACTCAACCATTATTAGATACTCAATACTCAAGGAAGGAATTGTTACACTTAAAATATATAATGCTATAGGTGAAGAAGTAACTACCATAGTAAATGAAGTAAAGCAACCTGGAAACTATGAGGTTACATTCGGCACAGAGAAATTTACAAGCGGAGTTTATTTCTATAGAATTCAAGCAGGAAGTTTTGTGCAGACAAGAAAAATGATTTTATTAAAATAGCGACAAATGTCGCCTCGTAAGCAGTTAAATTTGTAAAAACAAACGAGGTGACAGATGAGATTAAGAAGAAGATTCTTAGATAGAATACCGGCTGCAAGAACTAAGCCAGGTAAATTTAAGTATTTATAATTTACTTGGTCAGAAAGTAGCTACTCTGGTTAATGCAAAACAATCCGCTGGTATTTACAATGTGCAATGGGAGGCTAGGGACTTTGCCACTGGAGTATATATTTATGGGTTAGAAACAGATAGAGGATTTGTGCAATCGAGAAAACTTATTTTATTGGGATAAGATTTTTGAACGGTTCAGGAATTATTAGGTCATAAAAGCGTTCATCCCGTGAGATATGCACCTACTATTTTTAAAATATTTAGAAAATTGTAAATTGTTCAAATAAAATGGATTATAGATACCTGTCCGCCTTTGGTGGATGCAACTGCTGAGTTTATCCCGCTTATGCGGGACATACCTGTCCGCCATTTGGCGGATATACATTCTTTAAGCAATTTACAGTGCAGCATAAGTAATAGTTAGATGTAATCGTAAGCAAGGGAGATGAAAAATGAATCTAGTCAAAATAATTCTTATGATGGGGCTAATATGTTCATATTCAATTTTTCCTCAATCTATTTCTATTGGATTGGGAGGCGGAGTAAATTTTATAAGTGGTGATAATTATTACACTAATAATTTAGGAAGACTTGGGCTATATGAAAATATTAATGGTACTATTACCAATCTTGAAGGTATGGGATTAAATAATGAGCTTCAATTTCAACTTAGCGGAAAATATTGCTTTGAAGACTCTCCATTCAGTTTAAGTGCTGGATTTGATTATTCACCTATGCGGGGAAGTGAGCAAATGGAGGTATACGATTTTGTTTTTGAAACTGTAGTAATCAAAGATGTTACAAATAAAATGGATATATGGTCATTCCAAGTAGGTGCAAATTATTCATTTTATATTTATCATATCAAACCTTTCATAACAGTATCGTTTTTGTCAAATTATTTTGAAGATGTTTTTATAGTAATTGGTGACGAAGAAAATTTTTCTCAATTTCTAAGTTATAGAAACGGAATGCGTTATGGTTACAGTATTGGGGCTGGAATTGGTTACGATATTTTTTCAACTGTAGAGATCAATCTGTCAAGCAATTATAATTCATTTAATGTATTAAATAAGCGAGAGGGTGAGGAATTATTAAACTCTGTAAATGTTTTATTCAATATTTATTACAAAATATTATAAAACACCTAACCCGTGTCTCAAGCTGTCTGCCAATTCGCTCTCAGCATTTTTCAGTTTTCGGGTTAGCAGTTCCGTCTTAAGTTTGTTTTTTAAAGTGTTCTAATTAATAAATTAACTTGTAAACTGTGCTTACAAAGAAAGATAAGCACAGTTTACTAAATCATTGGCGGTTGTGTTTTATTCTGCATTGCTATTAAGGGCAGCAGCTTAGGCACAAGTACGTATGTTTAAAATGTGATATTTATTTAATTTGAGATTTCCAGAAAGTAACAAATATCTATAAGGAGGTCTCAAATGAAAACTGATGCGGATAATACTTCGTTCTTTTCCCGAAGGGATGGATTCCCAGAAAACATTTTATTGTTCATTGGAATCGATGTTCATAAATCAAAATGGGTAGTCGCTATCAGAACTTATGATCTCGAACTAAAAACATTTTCTATGAAACCATCTGCAGAAGAATTGGAAAATTTCTTATTAAAGAATTATCCCTGTGCACAATACAGAATAGTTTATGAGTGTTGTTTTTCCGGTTTCTGGATATACGATTACTTTGCAGAGAAGGGATACAAAATAATAATTACACCAACTAACAGAATCTATAAAGACGGAAGCACAATTAAGACAGACAAAATCGATTCCAGGAAATTAGCCTTCCAGCTATCAAGGGAATTGCTAAGGAAAGTAT
>JALHTS010000464.1 GCA_022865965.1 Ignavibacteriaceae bacterium | reverse complement strand
ATCTCTTTCTCTTTCTAACTCATTAATTAATCTTGATAAACCCGGTGAAGCAGTAGGCTTATTCAAAAAAGCCGTTGAGAAAAATCCTGAAGATAAATATAACAGATATAATTATGGTGTAGTTCTTCTTAGTGTTGATGACTATGAAACTGCTGAACAGCAATTCTTGAAAGCATTGGAACTAGATCCTGAATATAACAACGCAATTTTTAACCTTGGCGTAACTTATTTGAAATGGGGAGCTTACATTAATAAAAAAGCTGAAGAAGAAGGAAAAATGACTACTGAATATAAAGTGAAATACGAAAAAGCTTTACCTTATCTTGAAAAAGCAGTTGAGATGGAAGGTTCTGAAGATGCTAATATTTGGGAAACGTTAGGTAAAGTTTATTCTGTTCTTGGTATGCAGGAAGATGCAACAAATGCATTTAATAAAGCTGATGAATTAAGAAAATAAAAAGATTAATATGAGTCAAACTAAAATTCCGCCTCAGGGGCAGCAGATAAATATTGAGATTGGTGAAAAGGAAGCAGAAGGAATTTATTCCAACCTTGCTATCATTTCTCATTCTCCTGCTGAGTTTGTAATTGATTTTACGCGTGTTGTTCCCGGAGTTCCCAAAGCTAAAGTTCACGCAAGAATTATTACTACACCTCAGCATGCAAAGATGCTTTTAAAGGCACTTAAAGAAAACATAGACAAATTCGAAGCAAAATTCGGTGAAGTTAAAATTGAGAGTCAGCCGAATCAACACTTTGGATTTGTCCCTCCAAAACCGGATGAAAAAGTGAATTAGAAGTCTATTTAATAATTTCCTCAAAGGCTGTGTGGCATTGCTACTGCAGCCTTTTCTTTTTTAAAAAATATCTTGAGTGTTTACGTTGTTCTTAATACGTATTGCTTAGAATACAAGGACGTATTCATACTTGAAGTTATAGAGGTAGTGGTGTATTAACTTGGACTTGCTATAATCTTGAACGCAAAACATTATAAACTGCTCCGGCAAGAAAGATCAGATTTGCTAACCAGGCAGTTAAAAGGGGATCCAGAGCACCGTTTTTACCAAAAGCCTGACTGACCTTCATAAAAACCAAATAGAGAAAAGTTACAAGAATATTTATTCCCACTTGAGCAGCTATTCCGCCTTTTCTTTTGTTGGCTGAGATAGGCAAACCGAAAAGAACTACAATTAAAGGAGTGACTGCAAATGCAAATCGTGAATGATATTCAATCAGAGTTGGAGTAGGATCATTACCGGCTCTGCGCTGAGAATCAATCATTTCCTTAAGTTCAACCAGATTCATTTCTGCAATTTTTTGCTGCTTCTTTAAAAGATCATTTGGAGAGAAATTAAGATTATCAATCTCAAGCGATGCAAAATAATTAGCATTCTGTCCTTCAGAAAAAGATCTTTTAACTCCATCTTTAGCTACCCAGATACTTTTTGTAGTATCATAAACTAATCTTGTAGCATCAATTCTTTCTGTCATTTTTGTAATATCATCAGAATCAAACTCCTGAATACTTACACGATTTGCCTGATCTATATTATTATCAAAATATGAAATGCTAACAATCCTAGTCTTCGTATCCTGAAAATAAATATTACTTCCTGTGAAGTTGAGATTTTTTTTAAGATAAACTTGCTCAATATTTATTTTAATTTTATTAGCCGATGGAACAACGTATCCACCAAAATAAATTGATAACGCTGTAATAAAGAAAGTAGTTACAAGAAATGGAGCCATAAAACGATAGAGACTTACTCCACTTGCTTTAATTGCTGTAAGTTCACTTAGATTAGCAGCCTTCCCGGCAGTAAACAAAGCCGCAAATAAAACTGCTACCGGTGTCATCAGTTTTATCATTTCCGGGGCAAAGACAAAGTAATAATGAAATATTTGTAACGCCGGTACATTCTGATCAATAAAATCATCAAGATTTTCCATTGCATCAATCACAACAAATATTAATGTGAATGCAAGAAGTCCAAACAGCACAGTTTGTAGAAACTGTTTAATAAGGTATTTGTCAAGAATTTTGATTTTCACTGTTGGGCTCTTTCTGAGTGAAGAATTTCGGAATATATTTTTTTATAAAATCGAAACTGATTGTTGTTAATTCTCTGTTTGTTTTTATAGTTAATATAATTCCCGCTATTGTTAAAACAATGTTAGCTGCCCACATACCAATAAATGGTGAAAAGAATCCTCTTTCTGCTAATTTTTCCCCACCGATTAAGAATGCCCAATAGAGAAGAAAGAAAAATAAACTAATACTTGCGGCTGTTCCGAATCCACCTTTTCTTACCATTACACCGAGCGGAGCGCCTATAAGAATAAAAACTATACAAGCAGCCGGCAGTGCATACTTTTTATAAACTTCAACTTCATACTTTTCAATTTCACGTTGTTGCCATTCAATTCGTTTGTAGGTTGAATTTACAATATTTTTTGCCATTCTGATTTTTTCAAGAGTTCTAATGTATACAACATCCGGTTCTATTGGTTTTACATCTCCACCTGCCCTAAATGGAGGAATTTTCCCGTTAAACATATACTTATCAACTTCTTCATAAAGTGAAGTAAGAATTGCAGCTTTTTGAACTCTTAAACTGTCGATAACATAATTCATATCTTCAACGCTCATTTCTCTTTCTCCACGCGTTGCAATACCGGACTGCCTGAATGAAAATTGTTCGGCATCCATTGTTATTCGATGTCTGCTAAACTCAAGCTTCCTGTACATAGAAGTATTTTGAATTTCAGATTCGTGGATTTCTCCATTAGTAAGATCCATCATCAGTTTCGTTCTGTCTTCCGAAAAGAAAATTTTACCTTCCTCAGCAGTTACAACATTTATTTTTGAAGGATTCGAGTAATCATAAATTGTTACGTCAAAAAGCTTATTTTCTTTTTGATCCATTTGTCTGGAAAGAATAGCGTAATTATAAACTTCCTGAGAGAATACACCCGGCTCGAGAGATAAAGTAGGTTTCTTTTGTGAAATATCCTGCATCAGCATTTTAGCCTGATGATTGGCATCAGGAAGCACTTCATTATTAAATTCAAATAAAAGAAATGCAACAACAATACTTGCAGCAAGAGCAGGAATCATCATTTTGTATAAACTTATGCCGGATGATTTCATTATTGTTACTTCGTTATTCTGTGACATATTTCCATAAGCCATCAATGTAGCGACTAATGTGGACATCGGAACAACGAGAACGAACATCCAGGATAAATTAAAAACCACTAATTGAACTATTGTCCAGGTATCCAAACCTTTTCCTACCAACCTATCTGCAAATTTCATCAGAAACTGAAGTAAAAAAATGCACATTAAGGTTACATTGGCAAAAAGGAAAGGAATAAAATGGTTTTTTAATATGTATCTGGTTAAAATCACTTGACGAATATAATGACCGTTTAATAGTTTAACAATAAAATAAATCAAGATTTAAGGATAAGAATTCTTATATTTCACATGTGAAATTTACAGAATTAACCGGTTCAAATGCTAAGTAAACTTTATTGCACAATTCTCGTTCATTTTTTATTTTTTAATGGTCTTGGTCAATCTCAAAGTGTTGAATTAGTCAGAGATATTGCCTATCCGAATTGGTTAAAATCAGAAGATTACCACACTGATCAAACCTCAGGAATTACTTTTGTAAATTCTCAAAGTGGTAAGAAAACTTTTATTCTTGCTGATGATCTTGGTTCGCTTCATAGATTTGTTATTCTTGAAGACAGCATCTTTAAATTTTATCCGATTCATTTTAGTCAATCGGTTATCGAATACTTTAAAGATTTCCCTAAGCTCGATTTTGAAGAGATTGTTTATGACAGTTATGAAGATAAATTCTATCTTTCAATTGAAGGCAATACAGAAGCTTATGCTGATTGGGTTGGCATTTATGAAATAAAATTCAATGTTTCAATTGATACGTTGGTTGAGATTCAAAAAATCAATTTTCACCCGGAAGAACAATTTCTTAAATATACTGCGTGGAATATTGGTTATGAAGGTTTAAGTGTTGATTCGAGATATTTTTATCTTGGTTTGGAAGGTTTCTTAAGTGGAAAAACTTTTACTGATAGTACAGTTCTTTTTATAGCAGATAAAAGTTCAAAAGAAATAATTAAAGAAATAAGCACAAGACAACTTGGAATTGGTTCAATAACAGGATTATTTTGCGACGAAGATTTATCAGTGTGGTTGTTAGACAGAAATAATCTAAAAATATTCCATCTTGAATTTGATGAGAAATTGAATATTATTTCATCAATTTCCTTTAACTTTGAGCCCGTAATTCCAAATTATACGAATCTTAATTATGTTGGCTCGTATGAATCCATAACAATGGATGAGGAAGGAAATACTTATATTGTTGATGATCCTTGGCGTCAGTTTTTTGTGCCGCCGGAAAATATTCTTTCACAACTTGATGAAAAAACAATAGATAATTTTAAAAAACATATACCTATAATTGATAGGTTAAAAATAAAAACTAAAGGAGCTAAGTGTGGACCGGGTAATAAAATACATTGAATCGAATTATGACAAATATATTGACGAATTAAAAGAATTTTTAAGAATTCCCAGCATAAGCACTTTACCTGAGAATAAATCAGATATGCAGGCAGCAGCCAGATTTGTTGCTGATAAACTTAAAGATGCGGGAATGAATCGAATTGAAATTTTTCAAACAGAAGGTCATCCTCTTATTTATGGCGAATGGTTAGGAGCACCGGGAAAACCCACAGTTTTAATTTATGGGCATTATGATGTTCAACCTGTCGATCCTCTTGAGCTTTGGGACAATCATCCTTTTGAACCGACAATTAAAGATGGAAAGATTTATGCTCGCGGCGCAACCGATGATAAAGGACAAATGTTCATGCACATTAAAAGTGTTGAAGCTTACTTCAAAACTATGGGACACCTGCCTTTGAATGTCAAATTTATTATAGAGGGTGAGGAAGAAATAGGAAGTACAAATTTAACACCCTTCCTAAAACAAAATAATGATTTACTTAAATGTGATGCCGTTTTAATTTCTGATACTGCTTTATTTTCACCGGGAACTCCTACTATCACTTACGGTTTACGTGGACTTGCATATATGGAAGTTGAAGTAACAGGTCCAAACCAAGATCTCCATTCGGGAACTTATGGCGGTGCAGTCGATAATCCCATTACTGTTCTTGCCGAGATAATATCAAAATTACATGATAAAGATGGCAGGATAACCATTGCCGGATTTTATGATGATGTTCTTAGTCTTACCAGGAAGGAAAGAGAAAATTTTAAAGTACTAAAGTTCAAAGAAAATGGTTTTGCTAAGCAAATCGGGCTTAAAGAACTAAAAGGTGAAAAAGGATTTACAACAATTGAGAGAATTTGGGCTCGTCCAGCTTTAGATTGTAACGGTATCTTTGGAGGATGGACAGGACTGGGAGCCAAAACCGTAATACCTTCAAAAGCTACTGCAAAAATTAGTATGCGGCTCGTTCCTCATCAGGATCCTAAAAAAATCGCAAAACTTTTTACAAAACATATTAAGAACCTTGCACCCTCTACAGTAAAAGTTAAGGTAAGAGATTTGCATGGCGGATATCCTGTAATAACTCTGCTTGATAATCCTGCGACAATTGCAGCATCAAAAGCAATGGCAAAAGCATTTGGAAAGAAAACAGTTTTTATGCGCGAAGGCGGCAGCATTCCAATTGTTGTTGAATTTGCAAAAAGACTTAAGGTTTCACCCGTTCTCATGGGGCTGGGTTTGAATACCGAAAATCTTCATTCACCAAATGAGCATTTTAACCTAAATCATTTTAAGCTTGGTATTAAAAGCTCTGCTTATTTCCTTGATGAATATTCAAAGTAAATCGGCATTCGATTTATAATTATTTTTAGCCTCAAAATCATTATTTTAGCAAAGGTTTTGAGGCTGCTTTGTTTTAAAATTCATTTATGAAAAAACTATTTCACATATTTTTATTTTTATTGATTTTAATTCTTACTTTCTCCTGTAGTAAGGAAGAAGAAATTTCAAGTACTTCTTCTTCTCATGAAGTTGCGTTAAATCCCGAAAAGGATTCAAAGATTCAGAGATACAATTTAGAACTGAGAAAAGAACGAAGTCAAAGATTTCCGTATGATACAATATCAGTGATAGAATATATATATGATAACTATCCGCAGGGAACTTATCTTCTGGAGTCTGATAAATCCACCTTTAACTCACTTCCTAAACCGGCAGTGATTTATTATGATAAAGATGGAAGAAATTATGTGTTTGCGTTTATTGTAAAATCACGTTCCGGCGAAAGACTTATTGAAATAAAAAATCTGATTGGTTATAACGAAAGTTATATTGATCAAGACAGCACAAAACTCGGCACACCGTTTTTATATTTAATTCTGCTTGAATGTAAAGGAAATAGTTTTTCACTTATTTGGGAATCAATTATTCCGTCTCATGGAGGTTTTAAAAATTTTTCCCTTGAAACCTGGAATACTAAAGGAACCTTATTCATTGAGAATCAATTTTATTACGCACAAGGTATCGGAATAATTAAATACAATTATTTTCTTGTTGATGGAATAAGATCCAAACCTCATCTGCTAATGACTTATGAAGGTTTAGATTTTAAGAGAACAATTGCCAATGTTAATGATGATAAATTCCCTGATTAT
>JALHTS010000463.1 GCA_022865965.1 Ignavibacteriaceae bacterium | reverse complement strand
TACCTGCATGGCTCTTACATATGGCGCAGATTATTTTACTCACGGTATTGCAGAATACTCCGGAACCGATTGGCGACTTTATGATAATGTATATACTGAAAGATTTATGGATACACCTGAAGAAAATCCGGAAGGTTATAAATTTGGTTCTGCAATGACTCATGCAGATAAATATAAAGGTAAGCTCCGCATCACACACGGAACATTAGATGATAATGTACATGTTCAAAACACTCTTCAACTAGTTGATAAGCTTACAACCTTAAACAAAGATTTTGAAATGATGTTATACCCGAATGAAAGACATGGGGTCAGATTTCCTAAATGGGTTCACGCGCAGAGAGAGTATGTTAAATTTTGGTTTAAGAATTTTCTGAATAAAGATTTTTTGATGGAGTAATGCTTTCTGTGCGATGCCTTCAGCATCGGAATGAATCTTCCGGGATTGATAGTTATAAACGTGTTATCCCTTTGGGATAATATGAGATTAATTCAGGATAACAATATCTTTACTATGGTTAAATATGCCAAATAATCAGAATATATGAGATGATGGCGAAGCCATCAAACGTTTATAAAAACTCAATCCAACCAAAAGTAAAACACGGCAACACTGATTACGCGGATTGAATCAGTGAAAATCCGCCAAATCTGTGTCATCTGTGTTCTATTGTTCTAGACTGTTTGTATCACGCGACGAAAATGAAAACCGTAAACCGCAAGAGTCATTGCAATTGGAAATTTTCTGGGATACTTTAAAAGACTGACAAACAATAGCTTCCAGAAATATCGTTTCCCTTTTTCAACTACTCCAAGCAGCCAGAGCAATCTAAAAAAAGCTTTTAACTGTTCAAGGTTTATTGTTTTAGGTGTCCAATGCGGAACTGTATATTCTTTCAAAAATACTTTCAGTCGTTTATAATATTCTTCCTGAGAATAAATTGTATTTAATAGTCTGCTGTAACCGCGGATAAGTTTTGTATAATCCATTTTGGGAATAAAGTTAATCGATGCATCCATATTATTGCCGGAAAACATCTCAAGAAGTCTTCCTTCTTTTTTCATCCTTGCAAATAATTTTGTTCCGGTTGGAGCATTAAGCAAACCAACCATTGCATTTGCAATTCCGCTTTGCTGAATGAAATTTATCTGTTCATCGAATACCGTTTCAGTATCGTTGTCAAATCCGACGATGAAGCCGCCGGAGACAATCATTCCGTTTCCTTGCAGCTTATTAACCGATTCAACAAGATTGCGTTTAAGATTTATTGCCTTGCCGCATTCATTCAGACTTTCACTATTTGGTGTTTCTATTCCAACAAATACACTGTTAAATCCTGCTTCAACCATAAGTTTCATCAGTTCGTCGTCATCAGCAAGATTTATCGAAACTTCTGTAATAAAGAAGAAAGGATATTTTCTTTCTTTCGACCACTTAACTAATGCAGGAAGAAATTCTATTTTTAATTTTCTCTTATTACCAATGAAGTTATCATCAACAACGGAAATTGCACCTCGCCAGCCAAGGTCATACAACCGGTTAAGTTCATTTAGAAACTGTTCGGCACTTTTTGCTCTTGGTTTTCTTCCATTCAACATTGTTATGCTACAGAATTCACAATCATACGGACAGCCGCGCGAATATTGTATGCTCATTGAAGCATACTTTTTCATATCAAGCAACTCCCACATTGGAATTTGGGCAAGTGACACTTCAGGAAACTCATTTGTCTGATAAACATGTTGTGGGTTACCGTTTTTTAAATCTTCCAGAAAAAGTGGCAGAGTTATTTCTGCTTCATTAAGAATAAAATGATCTATACCAAGAAGATCTTGATGCTGCGTAGTACACAATGGACCGCCGGCAACAACTTTAACTCCGAGTTTATTACATTGTCTTACAATTTCTTTAAGTGATTTAAGATGGACATTCATAGCGCCGATAAATACATAATCTGCCCAAAGGATATCTTTGTTGCTAAGTTTAGATACATTAATATCGATGAGTTTCTTTTGCCAGTCTTCCGGCAGCATTGCCGCAACAGTAATAAGTCCAAGTGGAGGTTCGGCAGCTTTTTTCGATACAAACTTAAGTGCCTCCTTAAAACTCCAAAATGTTGATGGTGTCTCGGGATATATCAATAGAACGTTCAAGTAGTTTCTCCTGAATAATTTGTACTCCAATTATGCAAAGAATATTACTATATGTTTGTAAAAGAATTGTAAAAATTAATAAGCTTAATTTGATGTTAAACCGAATAAAAATGATATTTAGTTTGATAATTCATCTAATTAAATTTTTCTTAAATAGAATTGTAGAAATGTGCTATGCGTAGGCGGCATTCATTCGCTTATAACCTGGTTATTTTCATTCTTGCACAGCTTGTTTGGCTTGCTGTTTTGCTGTTATGGATTTATTGGTATGTAAAAAACAACTTAATCTTTGAACAGGTTGGCGAAGAATTATCTCCGCAAATTGTTGTCGATGCCCCAAGCGTTGCTCCTTTTGTAGTCGGAATCGTTATGCTCGCCGGACTTTCCTTCAGTCTTGTTCTCTTCTTCAGGCATCTGAGCATACAGATAAGATTAACAAAACTGTATGATAACTTTATTGCAAACATCACACACGAATTAAAATCTCCGCTCTCGTCAATTCAGCTTTATCTTGAAACACTGAACTCAAGAGATGTGCCTCTCGAAAAGAAAAAAGAATTTTATGAATTTATGATGAGAGATGCTGCGCGCTTACAAAATCTCATTAACTCTATTCTTGAAATATCTGCGCTTGAAGGAAAGCAAAACAAAAATAATCTTATAAGTCATCAGGCATGTCAATTCATTCCAAAGATAATTAAAGATTCCGCTTTACAATTCAGACTGCCCGATAACAATTTGAATGTTGAATCTATCGGCGATTGTAAGGTGCTTATTGATCCTTATTCTATTAAAATGGTATTTGATAATCTGATGGATAATGCAATAAAGTACAACACAGGTAACTTAAAAATTGATGTGAAAATAGTTTGTCATCCAAAAATAATAGAAATTGATTTTAAGGATAATGGAATTGGAATTCCCGCTAATGAACAGAAAAAAGTATTTCAAAAATTTTATAGGATTTATGATAGGGATATCCCCAACGTAAAGGGCACAGGACTGGGACTTTACTGGGTGAAAGAAATTCTTAAAAATCACAAAGGGAAAATTTCTGTTCATAGCGATGGAAAAGGCAAGGGCACATCATTTAAAATAGAATTGCCTGTTTATAAAGAGAAAAAATCATCTTCAAAAGAAAAACAAAAGGGAAAGACAAATGAGTGAATCCAAAATTGAATTCGGCAAAATTCTTTTAGTTGAAGATGAAGAGACAATGGCATTAGGGTTGGAGTATAATCTAACCGAAGAAGGCTATAAAGTCGATTGGGCAAAAGATGGAAAAGAAGCCATAAAATATTTTGAAGAAAGAGAATATGATTTGATTATTCTTGACATTATGCTTCCATACTTTAACGGATTTGAAATTGCAGAAACAGTTAGAAGCAAAAATCCGCAAATGCCTATACTAATGTTAACAGCAAGAACCGGTGTTGAAGATAAAGTAAAAGGACTTGAACTTGGTGCCGATGATTATCTGGCAAAACCATTTCATTTGAATGAACTGCTTCTGCGTGTAAAGGGAATGTTAAAACGAAAATCGTGGTACAGCAAG
>JALHTS010000051.1 GCA_022865965.1 Ignavibacteriaceae bacterium | reverse complement strand
TTGATGAAGCACTTAATCATCCTAATTGGCAAATGGGAAATAAAATTACAATTGATTCCGCTTCTATGATGAACAAAGGACTAGAAGTAATTGAAGCTCATTGGCTTTTCGGATTGCCGGCAGAGAAAATTGAAGTAGTTATTCATCCGCAATCCATTATTCATTCAATGGTTCAGTTTGTTGACGGATCGATTAAAGCTCAGCTTGGTTTACCGGATATGAAACTGCCAATTCAGTATGCACTGAGTTTTCCCGAAAGATTGGCAAATGATTTTGTCAGAACCGATATACCGAAGATTGGGCAATTATCTTTCTTTGAGCCTGATTTAAATAAGTTTGAATGTTTAAAGCTTGCTTACGAAGCACTTAACGCAATGGGGACAGCTCCCTGCATTCTCAATGCAGCAAATGAAGTGGCTGTAGAAAAGTTTTTAAATAAAAAGATTAAATTTTCTTCGATTCCTGTATTAATAAGTAAAGCGCTGGGAAAAATAGAAAATCATCACGATCCGGATTTTCAGACAATAATTAATTGTGACAGAGAAACAAGAGAGTTTGTGGGTAAGCTGGATTCTTGATGCTGGACGCTGGTTCAGGATGCTTGATACCGGATACCGGATTCAAGGTTTTTAAAATTGCCACGCTCTTTAGAGCGTGGATAAAAATAACTCCCAAGATATTGGACTTTAGTCCAAATTCTTTTATTGGCTGGGCTAAAGCCCAAAGTAAGTGTAAAATATTTTACTCCCCGCATAAATGCCGGGGCAATTATTTTAGTTATTAACATTTTTATTGATTTTATTAAAAGTACTTTTTTTTAGAAAAAGGAGTTAAATGGATTATATAATTTATTTTGCAATAACTATCGGAATACTTGTATTTATTCATGAGTTAGGGCATTTCCTTGCAGCTAAAATGTGCGGAATGCGTGCAGATGTTTTTGCAATCGGATTTGGAAAACGATTATTTGGCTACAATAAAATTAACGGATTCACATGGGGCAATCTTCCTAAAGATTTTGACGGACAGGGGCATACGGATTACAGATTAAGTATGCTTCCGCTTGGTGGATATGTAAAGATATTAGGAATGGTTGATGAAAGTTTCGATACAAGTTTTGCAGACAGTGAACCTCAGCCCTATGAATTCAGGGCAAAACCAACATGGATGAAAGTGTTTGTAATTTCTGCCGGTGTGATAATGAACCTTCTTCTTGCCTGGATGATTTTTTGGGGAGCAAACTTTTTCCAGGGAAAAGCGTTTACAAAGACTACAACAGTTGGATACATTGAAAGGGAAAGTCCTGTTGACTTAGCGGGATTTATGACAGGCGACAAAATAATTTCTATCAACGGAAAAAAAGTAACAGGATGGGAAGAAGTCCGTGCAGAAATTTTTATTCACACACTCGGTGAGGATCTGAACATTAACGTCGAACGTGATGGCGCATTCAAAACAATTACCATTCCACGTTCTCTTGTGCCTGATGACGAATCCGAAGGTATCTTTTTATATTATGATGGAATTCAAACTAAAATAGGCGATGTGTTTAAGGATACGCCCGCTGAGAAAGCCGGAATAAAAATTGGGGATGTATTCCTCACGGTTGATGGACAGAAAATATATACAAACAAAGAAGTAACGAAAATTGTTTCGGCAAAAAAAGGAACTGAACTTTCATTTCAATTTCTAAGAGATAAAGACACTCTTTCTTTCAATATTATTCCCGCCGAAGATGGACTGATTGGTGTTTCACTCCTAACATTTTACGCCGGAGATGTAGAAATCAGAACATACGGTTTTTTTGAATCCTTCTATTACGGCTGGATTAATATTGTTGATATGACAGATTTAACTTTTACAATGCTGGGCAAAGTTTTTTCCGGCAATATAGAATTCGGAAAAGTATTCGGCGGCCCGGTTAAAATTGCTAAAATAGCAGCAGAAAGTGCCGACAGCGGAATTGCCAATTTTATGTACTTTCTTGCTTTGCTCAGTCTCAGTTTGGCAATTATAAACATTATGCCTTTTCCTGTTTTGGATGGCGGACATCTTGTAATAATTTTAATTGAAGCAGTAATAAAAAGAGAAATCCCCATTAAAGTTAAAATCGCAATTCAGAATGCAGGATTTGTTTTGCTGTTAATGCTTATGGCTTTTATAATTTATAGTGATATAATATCATTATAGATAAATTTAGACAACCTTCAAGGTTACTTGTCTCAAGCAAGTTTCTAACCTTGAAGGTTCTACTCAGAAGTGTATTTTCCTCCCATCATTTTTTATTGCCATAGATAAAATAAATCACAACTCCGCAGCAATATTCTAATAATTTCCCACAGCAATTACTGCTTATTTATTATTGTTCCGATTTATAAAGGATAGGTTTATATTTGACGTTGAAAGTTAACAGAGATACGGTATCCATTGCTGAAAATGAATTCTTTCTCACAAAAACAAGTATTATGAAACCCGGTAGAAAGAAACTATACTGGTTATCACAAATTTGCGGATGGTCGCTTTTTGTTCTGGTTAATCTTATTATCATTTCTAATTATCAAGACATTCCCCTTGAAAGAATAATAGTATGGATTATACTCGGATTTCTTGGAATAATAATTACTCATTTCCTTAGATCAGTTATTAGAAAGAACGGTTGGCTCGACTTACCACTTAAGAAAATAATACCAAGAGTTTTAATATCAAGTTTAATTGCAGCCATCATTATTTATGCGCTTACTACCTGCTTCTCAATAATACTTGGCTCTTTCAGATCTGAAGAATACCGATGGATATCCTCGGTTGCTGGAATAATAAATCTTTCGGGTATAAGTCTTGTATGGACACTAATATACTTTTCACTTCATTATCTTGAAAATTATCAGAAGGCTGAAATTGAATCGCTTATCTGGGAATCAGCAGTAAAAGATTTTGAGATTAAAACATTAAAGGCTCAGTTAAATCCGCATTTTATGTTCAATGCTATGAACAGCATACGAGCACTGATTGAAGAAGATCCCGAAAGCGCGAAAATCGTAATTACAAAACTTTCTAACATTTTAAGATATTCGCTTAAGATTGAAAGAACCGAAACAGTTACGCTTGAAGATGAAATCAAAACAATCAAAGATTATCTTGATCTGGAAAAGATTAGATTTGAAGAGCGATTAAAATATTCTTTGAACATTAGTCCTGATTCCACAAAAGTTGAAATTCCACCAATGATGATTCAAACATTAATTGAAAATGGAATTAAACACGGGATTTCAAAACAAACAAACGGCGGGGAAGTAAGCCTTATTACAACGGTTGATTCCACCAATGGCGGATCAAAATTAAAAATTGAAATAAGAAATACCGGAAAGTTAAACGATGATCAATTACGATCATCAAGGGGCTTCGGAATTGCGAACACAAAACACAGATTAAGCTTGCTGTTCGGAGAAGAAGCATCTTTTTCAATAAAAAATGAAAATGAATCAACAGTTCTTTGTGAAATAATAATTCCTATAGGAGAAATAAAAAGATGAAAGCTTTAATTGTTGATGATGAGAGATTAGCGCGCGCAGAGTTAAGAAGAATGTTAACTCCATTCGGTGAAATCGAAGTTGTGGGTGAAGCAGTAAATGCCGAAGAAGCAAAAGCAAAAATTGATGATCTTAATCCCGATCTTGTTTTTCTTGACATTCAAATGCCGGGCAAAACCGGATTTGAACTTCTTGAGGAGTTAGACAGCGTTCCTAAAATTGTATTTACAACAGCGTATGATGAATATGCGTTAAAAGCATTTGAGTATAATGCCCTTGATTATTTATTAAAACCTATCGAACCAAAAAGACTTGAAGAAACTATAAGAAAATTAGTTCAACCGAAAGTCCCCGAAGTTGTTAAGCATACCGGAGAGCAAACACTTACAGATCAGGATCAGGTTTTTGTGAAAGATGGTGAGCGCTGCTGGTTTGTTAAGCTTGAAAAGGTCCGCTTTCTTGAATCAGAAGGAAATTATGTGAGACTTTATTTTGATGAAAACAAACCCCTTATCCTCAGAACACTTAATTATTTAGATGAACGATTAGATAATAAAACATTTTTCCGTGCAAACAGGAAACATATTATCAATTTAAAATGGGTTGATTCAATTGAACCATGGCTAAACGGCGGACTGCTTGTAAAGCTAAAAGGCGGCGGAAAGATTGAGGTCTCAAGAAGACAAGCAGTGAAGTTTAAAGAAATGCTTAGTCTGTAAAGCAATAGAACGCGGATGACGCAGATTAGGCGGAGCTAAACGGATTAGCGCCAGGTTTATCTGAGTGTCATTTTCTTAGTTTAAAAGCTCCCATGCTAATCCAAAACGGATTGATCCTCCAGGCATTGGATAAAATGGAGTAATGTAATATTCGTTGCCGAGTAAATTCTCCCATGTAAAATATAATATTGCAGCTTTTCTAATCTCACCGGAAAGAATAAAATCAAGTTTGTTCGAAGAATCAACGGCAAGCAACCCATATTGCTCAGTTAAAGAATTTATATTTCCTGTATAAGTGAATTTTAATCCGGTTTTAAGATTAAGATTATCTTGAAACAAATTTCCACGGAAATATAATCCGCCGATAAATCTAAAATCCGGAATACTATATAAATCCTCTTCATTGGCAAAGTAAGCTGAGGTTTGAGTTTCTAATTGAAGATACCAGTAGATTACGTTAGCAGATAATCCTAGTCCGCTTATATTTCCTATCTCATACAGATTAGCTGAGATTGCAGGAATCCCGGCTCCTAAAAAAATATTTGTGTTATCTCTTCTGAAATATTTAACATCCGCAAAAATATTTTCCGTTTTATATCTTAAACCAGTTTCAAAAGTCGTTGTCTTATCATCTTCAAAAAATGTTTTATCAAACATTGAGTAACCGACATATAATAAAATATCTTCAATCGGTTTATAAGTTACATCAGCCCCGAATCCAGATGAGACAACATCAACCTGTGAACCAGCACTTTCAGAAGAAGATTTGCTGATCTTATAAAACACAGATGGCGTTAAGTCTTCTAACAAATTGAGTGATACAATTCCAGCCAAGGAAAAAAAGTTTACCGTCCTTTCATCATAAGGAATAAATAATCCTGAATTGTCTCCGGAATACCAGGCTTCAAGCTTATTGCGTTCATAACTTCCGGTAGCATTAAATGAAAATGGCCTATACTTAAAAACCTGATAAAGATTAACTCCGAAAGTGGTATTGTCCAATTCCGTGTTGAAAGTGTCGTTGGTCTTTGATTCTTTAAATTGATGATATAACGTAAATTCTGTTCTGGAGTCTTCACTTTGAATGGCATTTAATCGTAAAGATGTAAAATGAAGCAAGTCATTTTTTATTAAAAAGGGAGAATTAACCGGCGCGAAATCAGGGTCGTAGAGTAAGTTATCCAATTGCCAACCAAGTGCAAAGATGCTGTCTCTGTCAACTCCGCCCGATAATCCGGTTTTCTTATCAGCATAATTATACGCTGCTGTAAGATATAGAGAGGTAGAAAAGAAATATTTTGCCTTTACTTTCGCCTGCCAGGTAGAAAAAGCTGTGTTGGCATAAGTACTGTCATACTTTCTGTTTGTCACATCAAATGAAAGAAGAAAATTTTTGCTGAATGCAGCATTAAAACTTCCATCAACCATTGCTTCTCCATCCGGGCCCTGATAATATTTTATTCTTGAATATGGCTGGGCCGGAATAAAATCCCTTGTAATAAAATTTAAAGCAACAGGATTATTCCATGAGCTAAACAAGAATCCCTTTGGTGAAGGTATTATTTCAATCGTTTCAATATCTTCACTTTGAATTAAATTTAAATCAAATCCGTTTGATCTTCTATCATTTACTAAAATGCCGTCAAGCAGATAACCTATTCCTGTAAACCCGAGTCCGTAAATAAATGTTTCGTTAGGTTGGCCGGGAAATCCGAGATCTTTTATAAAATTGAATTGAAAGGGTTCGAAAAGATCCCCCGCATATTTATAATCATTTCTTAAATAGATATCTCTTTTAACCTCAAAGCTGTTTTCAGAAAGATGCTTTGGAAAGACAATAGCGGAATCATAAACTAGGATTGAATCTTTTATAATTAATGAATCACTAACAGCAATAGAATCACTAATAACAAGTGACTCTGTTATAACAACAGTTGTATCACCAATCTCCTGTGAATAAAGAAGAAAAGAAGCCGAAATAAAAACAATAGTGGTTTTGATAAACATCAGAGAATGAAAGTTTCCTTTATAATTACGTTGCCAAAATAAATAATAAACAAGAAAGCATCAAAGAGATAAAGACTAAGTAAAAAATGGTATTAACACTATGTGAGTTGTTGGCGATTTTTGGGATTGGTTTTCACACCTATCTGAAGGGATTGAAACCCATATCATTAGAACATTTTTATTTGCAGATTATTTCATTTGTACAAATAAAGTATTATTTTCCCGATGTAATTACTCAACAATTAAATTAAGGAGAGAACATCATGGCAGTCAAACCTATGACCAAGGGTCAGATCCTCGATCATCTTTCAAAAAAAACCGGCACAACAAAAAAATTAGCCGGCGAATTTTTGAATGAACTCGTTGCTCTTTCATACAAAGAAGCAAAGAAAACATTTACACTCCCCGGACTCGGAAAACTTGTTGTTGTTAACAGAAAGAAAAGAATGGGAAGAAATCCTGCTACAGGCCAAACAATGGTAATTCCTGCAAAGAGAGTTCTGAAATTCAGAATTGCAAAAGCAGCTAAGGACTCAGCTTTATAAGGCTTGGTATTTGTGTTTTGTGAGGGCGAAGGTGATTATCTTCGCCTTTTTTATTTTTAAAATACATTGTTAAAAACTGCACTATAAACCTCTTGTTTACTCCCCATCTTTCAAGTCATTTTAGTAAATTTGCTCATCAATATTTAAGCCCTTAAACGCTATTATCAGGAACAAGGAATGATTAAGAAAATTATTTTATCGGCAGTATTATTTATCACAACAATTTCTGCACAGACAATCGGGGATATTATCCAACCAATAAATCTTTCCGAATCAAATCCGGTAACAGTTTTGTTAAGTGATTTATTCTACGCAAAGGATTGTTCTGACGCAGAATTTTATGATAATCAGTCAGTTAATGTTAGCTATGATAAATTAAGCATGAATCTTACTCTTCCCCCGAAAGAAAATATGTCCGGACTTCATTTGGTTGAATTTACATTAGATGCAAAAAATTATTTTATTTCGGTAATTCTGCGAAAAGTTAAGAACTATAAATTCACTTATAAGACTTGGGAAACTCCTGAAAAGGTGAATCTCTTCGGACAGTTCAATAGCTGGAATAGACAAAATGTTCCAATGACTAAAGTTGAGTCCGGTCTTTTCGAAGTAGAAATCCCACTTGACCCCGGGAGATATGAGTATAAATTTTTTATTGATGGCAAGGAAATAATTGATTCGTTAAATCCTATAATTGTTCCTAATGGAATGGGTGATTATAATTCGGTCAGAATTATTGAACAGGCAAAAGAAGATAAAGTATATCTTCATAACCTTGGATTAGAAACAACCGAGAAACATCTTTTTACAGATTACTTTTTCGAAAGCGGAAAAAGAGGCGATGTTGTAAATCGTCATAATGTTGTTGTGCTGCTAGATAATTATCTTCTTCCTGAAAAACACATTTCTCTTGCACGTAATACAATACGGATTATGCTGGACAAAGAAACTCTTGGGGGAGATCATACACTCAGAGTAGCTGTTAATAAAGAAGGCAATGTAACAAACTTCCAGACGCTGATGTTTCACAACGGAGTACCTATGAGCAATGCTGGGAAAAGAACTCATTATGATAATATCATTTACTCGATAATGATAGATCGTTTTTATGATGGAGATACAACAATTAATAATCCGGCACAGCATCCCGAACTTTCTTATAAAGCAAATTATCAGGGTGGAGATCTGAAAGGAATCATCGACAAGATAGAAGAAGGTTATTTCGATAATCTCGGTATCAATACATTCTGGATTTCGCCAATCGTTGATAATACCAATAAGGCATTCCGCGAATATCCTGAACCGCACAGATATTTCACGGGTTATCACGGCTACTGGCCCGTTTCATCAACGGAAGTTGAAGAGAAATTCGGAACGATGGAGCTGGCAAAAGAACTTGTTAAGAAAGCCGAAGAAACCGGAATTGAAGTGCTGCTGGATTTAGTTGCAAATCATGTACACGAAGGACATCCTTTATGGAAAACAGCCCGAGATTGGTTTGGAAAGCTTGAACTTCCTGACGGTAAATTAAATTTAAGGCTCTGGGATGAACAAAGACTCACAACCTGGTTTGAGCCGTATATGCCATCTTTCGATTATGAAGGTTCACATGAAGCGCTTGAGTTTATGACTGACAATGCAGTCTGGTGGCTTAAAAAAACGGGTGCGTACGGTTTTCGCCACGATGCAGTAAAACATGTTCCGAATTCTTTCTGGAGAACTTTGACGTGGAAAATTAAAGAAGAAATTGAAATACCGATTAACAAAAAAGTGTATCAGATCGGTGAAACATTCGGTGGGTTTGATCTGATCAGCTCTTATGTGAATAACGGACAGCTCAGTTCACAATTCAATTTTAATCTTTATGATGTTGCACTACCTGTATTTCTCTATCCGGAGAACTCATTTGAAATGCTTGATTTAACTATGATGAAAACTTTTCAGGTGTACGGAGTAAATCATCTTATGGGAAATTTGGCTGACAGTCACGATAAAAACCGTTATATGGCTTATGCAGACGGCGATCTGGAACTGAACAGCGGCCAAGCAATTGAAATTGGTTGGACAAACTCTCCTCAGGTAGACAACCCTTCCAGTTATGATAAACTTAAATTACATCTTGCCTACATATTAACAATTCCGGGCGTTCCTTTTATTTATTACGGTGATGAAATAGGAATGACCGGTGCTGCTGATCCTGACAACAGAAGAATGATGGGATTTGGTGACGATCTGAATTCTTATGAGAAGCAGACTTTAGAAGATGTAAGCAAATTAATTCACTTAAGAAAAAATCACTCGGCACTGCGTTACGGGGACTTTTATACTTTGCAGGCTGATAAAAATATTTATGCTTACATACGTTCTGATATGAATGAAAGAATACTTACGCTAATCAATAAAAGTGATGATAGACAAAAAGTTGACTTAGCTTTACCTAGAATTTATAAGCTTACGAAAGCAACAGATCTTTTAAGCGGAAAAGAGTCTGAGGTAAAGAAAGGGAAGTTATCTGTGGTTGTTGAGGAGATTGGGTATAGAATTTTAATGATAGAGTAATGATAAAAGCGTCAAACTACTTCGGGGGATTATTGTCAGCAGTCAGAAGAAAATTACTATGTCAGATATAGAATCCCTTTTTGAAGAATTAAATTTGACAAATATCCAGGTATATATTCAGAGCGGAAAAGTTATTTTCAGTCACAAAACAATACAATCTCAAATCTTTCCCCTTCTTTTATTAACTTCGCTAAAGTAAAAATTAAATTATGGAGACAATTTGCATAGACAGACCATCAATTTCGGAATGATATTTATTATGCTCGGATTATATGCCTACTTCGGTATTAGTAGTGAAAGTATAACTGCACTAATTCCGGCTTTCTTAGGTGTGCCCATGCTTATACTTGGATGGGTTGCACAGAACGAAAAACACCTTAAACTAGCTATGCATAGTGCTGCTGTG
>JALHTS010000462.1 GCA_022865965.1 Ignavibacteriaceae bacterium | reverse complement strand
AGTTTTATTGCATCTGTTAAAAACGAACGAGCAATTTTTGAATCGGAAAAAATGATTGTTTCTTCGCTTATATACTGGTTTGAAAGTAAACTGCGGATAGTTTCGTTATAAAAATCAGTAGCAAATCCTAGTTTATCGGATATCCCTTTTATTATTTCTTTTTCTTTATCGGTAAGACTTTTGTCTAATTTTGCAGTAATCAGCAAGCCCTTAAGGTAGTTGCTTCGGTCGAGAACAGGAATATTCATAATCTACCCTTTGTTATTTAATTAGTACAAACTATTTAGAAAAAATTGTACCAAAATTCTATAGTCTATTTTCTCCTTTCATCAAGGTATTTTTCGAACAAATCAAATGTTATTAAAAATATAATAAGATTCTACGCAATAATACTTACACCCTAAGCGTAATAATTTCTTAATAACTTATTTCAATTGCGTCAATTTTTATTATTTCGGATTCCTTCAGAATAATTTCATTATATGGATCAAATTGTAACACCAACGGCTCATTTTTATACGTGAAAAAATAATTCTCTGCTCGTTTGGTGTTTTTTATAGTTATCACATCTTCGGTTCCATCTGAAAAAACAATTTTCAGTTTTATTTCCAATTCATAAGTCGCTTTATTATCCTGAATCTGATTTATTGTTAAATCAATTCTCCATTCACCTTTATCTTCAGTAATAACATAATAATTTTGATAAACCGGATGATCAGCAGTTTTTAGCCATTGATTAAAAAATTTTGTGTAATCTTGTCCGGTAATTTTGTTTACAACAGAAATAAAATCTTCTGTACTTGCATTAGCATATCTAAATCGTTGATTGCCGGAATATGATTTAAGAACTTCAAAGAACAGCGAATCACCAACTGTTTCTCTAAACATATAGAGAAGACATGCTCCTTTGGAATAAATTATTGGTCCGTTATATAAAATGTTTGGAGGAGGTGTTTCCTCATTCCACAAGCTACTATATATAGGGAAACCGGGATTTTCTTGAAAATATCTTTCAGCTTCATTATTAATGTAAGATTTATAAGCATCAAGTCCCCAATTATGTTCAATCCATAAACCTTCACAATAAGTTGCAAAGCTTTCATTAAGCCAAACTTCGGACCAATTTTTTGGAGTAATCATATTTCCAAACCAGGAGTGAGCGAATTCATGAACAATTAACATTTCATCCCAGCAATTGGGACAGAGCGAAATAAGAGTTTGGTTTTCCATTCCGCCATAAACAAAGTGCTCATTTAAAGTTGCGAATCCGTTTTTTTCAAATGGATACATTCCGAACAATCCCGAGAAAAAATCCATAATTGGAATAATTTGTTTTTTGATACTATTTAGATTTGATTCATTCTCTCCATCATTACAATAAAATCTAACCGGAATATTTTCTTTTGTTTCTGGACTAAACCATTCAACAATATCAAGTTTATAATCAACCTTGGCAGAAATTACAGTTAAATAGGTTGCAATTGGATCACGACTTTTCCAATGATAAAAAATTGTATCTGAGATTTGAGTTGAATCAATCAAAGAACCATTTGAACCAAGTAAAACATTATTCGGTGTTTTGGCAATCAGTTCAAAAGTTGCTTTGTCCGATGGATGATCGTAACACGAAAACCAATTTCTTGCGCCTTCAGGAGCGTTGTTTGTGAATACCATTCCTTTATCTGAAAAGAAAGCGTTATCTCTTACATTAAGATGATGGTAATAGATAGTTACTTCAACACTGTCACTTGCAGATAATGTCTCTTTCAAGTTCAAATTTATTTGATTATCGGTATGGTTGAATGAATGTATGTTTTTTGAAGTTGAGTCAACAAAAATTGAAAAGTTGGATGCATTTAATTTAATTTCATTCAGATCGTTTTTTGCCTTAAGAGTAATTTCAACTGAACCTGAGAAAGAATGAGTGAATGGCTCTATAAAACAATCATATAAATCTAAATTGAGTTTGTAATGAAGAATATCAAATCCTTTTTCATTCTTCTGGGCGAAGCAAATAGAAAACTGCAGAAATATAAGTAAAAGAATTTTTGAAGTGATTCGCATCAGTAATCCGAATAAATAATTTTTACAATTGGAATTTATATTACTTGATAATGAAAGGAAAGACTATACCTCATTCATTAAACTTTTTTATAATTTGCATTATGATATTGAACAAATTTTCCGGATAAAATATGAAAACCATTTTTGTAATTTTTCTACTTCTATCATCAATCATTTTTGCTCAAACTGATGATAAATGGATTACAGCATTTGAAAAATCGGGATTCATTTCGACTGCCGATTATGATCAAACGATGAAATACTATCAAAACATTTCGGATTATTCTGAATATGCAGAACTAATAAGT
>JALHTS010000461.1 GCA_022865965.1 Ignavibacteriaceae bacterium | reverse complement strand
TTGCTTGCACCTGTTCTATTATACTTGGTTTGGAAGTTTTAAAAACATTTGTATGAAACTTGTAATAAAATCGTAACTACTCACCTTTAAGAAGCAGCAACATTTTGAAATTCGCTTTCTGAAGATTGTCCAAACCTTTTCTGGATCATTTCCATAAATCCCTGTCCTCTTTTCTTTGATGTTTCATAAATACTCAAAATCACTTCAAAGACTTCGGCGCCTGTCCATGTCCTTCGACCACCACTAATTTTACGATGATACACACCTTGACGTATTGCGCGCTCTGCATCATTATTATGCCACGGCACATCCTCAAACTTCATGAACGTAAATAGCATATCATGTCGCTTTCGAAGCTCTTTTGATATTCGGATGGCATCCTTATCAGCCCATTCCCTATCAAGTAATACCTTCATCTCTTTCTGGAATCCTGTGCAAGCTTTTTTACGTTCTTCCATAGATGGAGGTGGATCATTCTGTGTGTACTTAACCGCTCTTTTCAGAATTGATCGAATTCCGTCAACAAATTCAATAAATTTTACAGGAGGTCTTCCCGGTTTAGTTAATTTAGCAGGCTTAGATGTTAAGAGAGTACGGGGTTTTATCCTGTGTTTAATCTCAGCTCTCTCCAACCACCTATTCACATGAAGAAGATCAAGCTGATGTCCCGCACATTTTACTACATCGTATGGCTTCCATGCATCTCTACCTAAAACACCATTGAATCCTTTTAGTGTTTCTTTAGGCACTGTATGTCCACGAGTTGGAGCAACTTTATAGTAGGACCCTATTGTAGAAGTAAAAACCCATAACCAACTATTTTTACCATCAATTCTGAATCCCGTTTCATCGGCATTGACAACATCTGCTTTTACAATATCCTCATGGAGTTTCTCATAGTCATCCTTGAGTGTATCTGCCACCCATTTCTCCAGCGCAAGAATAGTGGCTTCACTCATAACGATTTTAAATGTCTCGTACAAACTGGATCGAATCTTGTTTATACTCAGTCCCAACATTCGATGATAAACAATCAAAGAAGTTACGACAGGCCCGAAGGGCTTATTTGATGGTAACCATGGCACTTCTCCGCGAACCAATTTCTTGCAGTTATTGCACCAGTATCTCTGAAAAATAACATCATAAACAATATGTTCAGGAAATGGGATATCCGTCACAGTGTGTACCTGATCGCCACCTTTAACGGGTTTTCCAAGAGGTTTACTGCAGTTTGGACATTCGACCAATGTAACATATAGAGGGGGCGAGTTTGTGGTTGGTTTTTTTCTTCCATGACCAGTATGTCCGGGTTGACCACCTGTGGCTTTTTGCGGTCCTTCCTGTCGATCGCGTTTGTAAAAAATTTTTGAAGAAGGAACGCCACCAGCTTCAGCGGTTTTGTCTGTTGTTGCAAGATTCGTTAAAGATGTCTGTAATTGCGCAAGTTGTTTTTTAAGTTCTTTGATTTCTTTTTCGAGTTTCTTCTTTTCCTGAATGACGATTCTTTTTTCATTCTGCTCTTTTTCGAGCTCCTTCTCTAAGTTAGCGTTTTTTCTTTCTAAATCACGGATGTATTTATTCAGGTTTTCGGTGTTATTTTCATTCGTCATTGTTCAGGATTACCAGATAAACGGTTTTTCCTAAGTGTTCTTTCGGGCAATCGACTCTTGCGCTTGTTCCAAATGGTTTGACTTTTCTGATGTAGAAACCACGGATGTTGTTAACTTTTAGTTCTGTTGCAGGTGTTAGGGGAACTTTTTTCATTAGATAGCTAATAGATATCTCAAAATATAAAAAAGTTTCGGTGAGATTTTTATTTGAACTGACAACAATGGAAAATAGGAAATGTTAAAGTGGTATTTGTGCGAGGGGAAAACTCAAAATCGTTGGGTGGTTTCTAAAACGTGAGTTGTTACGTATATTCTATAAGACCTGGCTCACTTAATACGATATTATCAGTTTTCTTACATAAATGACCCTCATATCGATTATGAGAACTACACCTCATGATTCATTATCTGAGTAAATTCGTTTTTTTTATTAAATTAAAAAAAGCCAAAAATAATATATTACTAGCTTCAATAGGTTGAATAAATCTGAAATAATTTCTGACACATCTGAGGAAACATAAATGGAAAGAACAAAATTATTTACAATCCTGATAACCATTGCCATAGTCTTAGGCCTGATCACTA
>JALHTS010000460.1 GCA_022865965.1 Ignavibacteriaceae bacterium | reverse complement strand
TTATGCTATAAAGTGTTGCTTCTTGATCTCTGGCTTTCATCTCATGTGAAAACGCGGTTTCGGTAACCTCCGTAGCTGTATTGAAAGCGTCTGGTTCTATGATAAGTTCATTTCGACTTTCAATGTCCAGATAATTATCATAAATCGCTTTAATCGAATAAGAATTATCATTGTTAGGTTTGTAATCGAAACTTGTAGAGAAACCAAGTCTATCACGTCTAAGATCATAATGCCTTAATGCTAAATTCTCTAAAGCCCATGGAATTTCATTATCATTTACATCATCAACACCACCCCACTCCATTTCGTTGTTGTGTGAACCGCGGTCTGATCTTAAATAACTTGCACCGAACATGATACCAAAATCTTTGTTCTCTCCGAATCTTGTACCATAATCAACTGCGCCTTGATAAATACCTCCTCCGGAGATATCTGCGTATCCCCCACCGGCAGTAACATTAAGAACCGGTTTTTCATAATCGAGTGCGCTTTTTGTTACTAAGTTAACAGTACCGCCGATAGAATTTGCATCCATATCGGGTGTTAATGTTTTGATAACTTCAATTGATGATAGTTGGCTTGACGGAATAATATCCATCTGTGTTGTGCGTTCGCCCCCTTCAGGTGAAGGGATATCCTCTCCATTAATCTTCATTGAATTCATCTGGGTTGCAGTTCCTCTTATTTGTACGTAACGTCCTTCACCCTGGTCGCGTTGAATTGAAACACCCGGCATACGCTGCAGAACTTCCGCAGAGTTGATATCCGGGAATTTTTCCATCTGTTCCTCGGAAACAACATTCATAATATTATCCGAGGTTTTCTGAATATTTAGTGCTTTGGTTTGACCTTGAGTTAAACCTAAAATCAGAACTTCCTGCATTTTAACATCGCTGGCTTTTATTGCAATATCCTGTGCGATAGTATAGCCTTGCTCCCCAATAGTTATTTCAACCGATTGATCTTGATAACCGATGTAACTGGCAACAAGCGTGTAAGCACCGGGGGGAATATTAGATATGCGGTATAGACCGCTGTGGTCCGAAGCCGCACCGAAGTTAGTTCCTTCAAGTATAATGTTTGCACCGGGCAGATACTCTTTGGTGTCAACATCCATTACGCGGCCGGAAATAGCGCCATTTTTTTGAGCGAATGTTGCACTGGAGGAGATCAATAAAAATACCAGCACAAAACACATCAAAAATAATTGGATGTTTACCCGATATGAAAATTGAAAAATATGTAGCATTTCTTTCTCCTTAAATGTGAAAATTTTTTGAGCTAAGAAATATTGCCTCCTTCTTCTTTTATTCATCTCCTTTCTCTTTCAATATTGCAATATTTTAATTTGTTTTAGAATGTTAATTAATATAATACTTGAGAATGCCTTAGGGTGTAGTTACCTGTAAAGTCTTTATCCCTATAAATTTCAAGAATCGCTGTATCGGAACTTATTCGAACTTTTAGAAATGTACTTTTTCTCCATTCAGTATTTTTCCAAAAAAGGTTCATATAATTTTTCAATTCTTCTACATTATCCTTACAATCGTCGTAGAATTTATAGAGATGTGATAGAGTTTCATCATCAGGAATATTTTTATAATTCCATCCGTCGCCGTACCCTAAATTGAAAATCAACTTTTTGTATTCTTTCCACTTTCTGTAATACATATCCTTAATAACATTTTGATATAACTTACCTTCATTTTCTTCTTTAGCAATTTCTACTGATATTTTAGAATAGAGTTTATCGGGAGTAAAATCACTTTCCTGCCCATAGATGTGTCCCGAGTTAATGAGCCACAAACCATTGTAGTTAGCATAAGAAGCACAATGTGTATGCCCGCTGAAATATGCATCAACATCATACTTGTGAAGAATTCTTTCAAATAATATAGTCTCTTCGTAGTATTGATCGAGAGCGTCTCCGAGGTGACGGACTGTACCGTTATCCAAATCCATAACAGGTCGAATCGGTTCATGCCCGAAAACAAGAGTATATTTTTTGTCGTTTTGCTTTAAGTCATCTTCAAGCCAAGCTAAAAGTTCAGAACACACGACACCATCCAATATATTGTCTTTCTCGCCGTCATAGTATAAATTTATAACTACAAAGTGAACGTTGTAATAATCGAAAGAATAGGTTGTTTCTTCGCACCCTTTGGGACCTCGTCTCACGATATTGGCGAACATGTTGCCGTTCCTGTTTAGGTTTCTCATGTATTCCATGTTTTCATCGCTTTCTATATCATGATTACCAATTACTGTGTACCATGGATAATTTTCGCCCAGCACTTTATTTAACAATATACGAGTTGCTTGAGGGGGGTCAAGGTCACCGTTAACAATTACAAATTCACCCTGCCCAACATTTTTAATAGCTTCGAAACCTCCGAGCGTGTATTCTTTACTGTGATATTCTTCGGTCGCATGAGCTCGTTGGTCGCTGATTACTATAAACGAAAAATCCTCCCCTACATTTTGCGCGGTACAAAATTGGGAAAGACTAAATACTATTAGAATGAGTGCTAGTTTTAACGGAAATATCTTTTTCATCATTGCATCCATGAAATAATTAATATTTTGAATTAATGAATTTTTCAACTTCTTCAACGCTTCTTAAAAACGGTCCTTCACTTTCCATTTTCATACTTGTAACAGCAGCAGACCATAATATTGCAATTTCCGGTTGTTCTGTTAATCTTTTGGCCATATAAGAAGCTATGCATGTATCTCCTCTTCCGCTGCGTCCTTCAAGAGTTCCTGCCTTAAATTCTGCCTCGTAAAATTTGCCGTCAGCTAAAACAAGTATTCCGCTATTATGAGTTATTACAACCTCTTTAGGTCCCCATTCAGCAATCATTAACGCGGCTTTCATTTTATCTGATTCACCGGTCAGAGCTTTGGCTTCAACGGCGTCCGCTTTTACTACATCTACGAGCGAAAGGTATTTTTTCTTTTCCGGCCAATCAGCATTAATTAAAGTATAATCCGGAGAAACGATTCTGATAAATCCCTGAATATCTACAACAAGTAAAGCATTTTTCTTCTTTATACTTTCAATTACATCAAAAGGAATTTCTCCCCTAATTGAACCATTCATTAAAAAGGCTTTAGCTTCAAGTTCATCAAACTGATCAGGTGTGAAAGAACCGGCTGTTACTTCGCATTTAAGAATTCTTTCGTCCGGGTTCTGCGAAGAATAAATCAGTTTCATATGTGTCGAGGATTCCGTAAAAAACGGGAATACATCAATTCCAACTTTTTGTAATTTTTCAACCACGTGAAAATCTTCTATAGATAATCTAGTTACAGCAGCCACTTCCAGACCTAACATCTTGGCAGCGTGAGCACCGTAATTAAATCCTCC
>JALHTS010000459.1 GCA_022865965.1 Ignavibacteriaceae bacterium | reverse complement strand
TTTTTTAATGCAAATTGCAATATCGAATCTAATCAACAATGCTATTAAATATGTAGATTTTGAAGGAATTATTGAAGTTACTCTTGCAAATAAAGACGATGATTTGATAATAAATGTTTGTGATAATGGAATTGGAATACCAGAAAATGAGGAATATAAAATATTTAAAGAATTTTACCGGGGTTCCAATATTAAATTAAGTGAATACGAAGGAGCGGGTATAGGGCTTCCTGTTGTTAAACAAATTATTGAAAGGCATAAAGGAACTATAAAAGTCAAAAGTCCTTCACATCTTGGAACAGTTGATAAACCGGGGACTTGCTTCTGTATTATTCTTCCCATTAAGAAAAAATAGCTGCTATTTTTTAGCAGTTTTCTTAAACGGTTTGTTTTTGGGCTCTCCGAATATTGAGAGGTCAACTAATTTTGATGAGACACCATTAATTACTACAGCATTCCTTCTGTTTCTGATTAAAATCAAAAGAATAGTTTTTATATTCGATCCCCGGAAAAGTGATAAAATAATAGCTGAAAATAGTTAATTTTACTGTTATCATAAATATCTTTTAACTTAAAATAGTATCTAAGTTCGACTATATTGTCGAGGCATTAAACTAAATTGTCGATTATAAGTTTAAAATCTTCTAATAAAAGCTATATAAGATATTTTTACACGGCACAGCGTTTGTGTATATTTGTGTTAAGGAAAATAAAATGAAGACATTAGTAATAATATTTTTATTTGCTTCTTTCAGCTATGCAAATGGTTACGAGATTCCCGATACATCAATAAACAAAAATCAGGAAATTCAAAAGGAGCAAATTCAGGATAAAGAAGATTCTGTGGATAAAGCAGACTCTGGAGAAAAGGACCGTCTGAGTGAAAGAAAAAAGAAGGATGTTTTTATTGATAAAGATGGTGACGGTATCAGTGATAACAGGCAAGGCGGAATGAGTTTTGATAAACTTAGTTTTGATAAACTTAGTTTTGATAAACTTAATAAAAGATCGACAAAAAAGAAGGGAAGCGGGGGAACTGGTGGCGGACGACCTTCTCTTCTAATAAATAGTATCTGAAGTAAAAATTAAAATCAGAGCAACATTATATGAAACATTACATTTTTAGTACCCTCCTCATCATTCTTTTATCTTCATCATCATTATTTGCGCAGTTTAATCTTTTCGTTTCCTATGAAGGATACTATGATGATAATATTTTTAATAACTATGAACAAACAAAAGATTTTATCAACACTTTTTCGCTTGAAACCGCTTACAATGTAGAGAGTGAGTTAAATAATTTTCAGATTTATTATCAGGGAGAATTTAGCAGCTTCATAAAAAATGACTTTAAAAATTCAAACTCACATAAGTTTGGTATAGTCAATACTCACTTATTTTCTGTTGATGATAATCCTCTTAATATGGGAGTAAATTTCCTTTTAAGAAATAATAGCAATGGATTTGATATTTATGATTTAGATCAGCTTTCGGCATATATTAATTATCGGCATACTGTAGTTGAAAATAATTATCTGTTAGCAGGGTATGTTTTTTATAGAAATAATTTCGAAAAATTTCCACTTTTCTCACATTATGAAAACAAATTTTTTGCCAGATGGATATCAAATTTTGCCTCAGGAACAACTATTATTGGCAGCGGCGAGTTAAATCTTAAAAATTATTTTGTAAAATATAAAATACCTGATTATGCAAACGATGCGACCCTATTTATCTTTACGTTTAATGTTGGGCAGATGTTAACTGATAGAACAAGGATTAACGCCTATGTGCAATTAAGAGAAAATCCTGCTTCCGAAAGCAGATATTTTATCAATAGGGAAGATTTTATTTTTTTCGAAGAAGAAATTTTTAACGATATGTATTCTAATGATGGTTTTACTTATGGCGGGGCATTAAGTCATTATTTCAACGAATATGTTCTCGTCGGTATTGAAGGAAAGTATTCAACCAGAAACTTTACTTCGCTTCCTGTTGCGGATACAGAAGGAAACTCGTTAGACTATTTACGCGAAGATAAGCAATTAGCTTTTGGTATTAATGCAAACTTTGATTTGAGTTTTATGGTCAATGGATTATCTCTTGAAGCAGGCTGGAATTATATTCAAAATACTTCTAACGATTACTTTTACGATTATAAAAATAATCTTTATGCAGCCTCTATAAGTTATGGTTTTTAGGTTATTTCTTTTTTCTTTATTCCGTATTTCTGAATTTTATAACGAATATTTCGTTCAGTTAATCCAAGCATTTTAGCTGCCAGTGTCTGATTACCGTTGGATTTGCTCAACGCATCAAATATTAATTTCTTTTCAAGTCTTTCCACTTGTTCAATCAATGTTTCCGTATCTGATTGAGCCAGCATCGATTCTTTCTTTAATCCTTTAACACTGTCAGCAATATCATTAAGAGTAATAATGTTATCTCTGCAAAGAACAACTGCTCTTTCAATTATATTTTCAAGTTCTCTAACATTGCCGGGATAATTATACTTTAATAACAAATCAACTGCTTCTTTTGATATTTCAACTTTTTCCCGACTATTTTCCTTTGCATAACTTGTGATGAAATATTCAATAAGAGGAAGAATATCTTCCCGTCTTTCACGTAAAGGAGGAATATTTATTGAAACTATATTCAGTCTGTAGAAGAGATCTTCTCTGAAAGTTCCTTCCTTAATTTTTTCCTCAAGATTCTGATGAGTTGCCGTAATTATTCTTACATCAATGTTTATATTTTCTGTACCGCCAAGTCTTTCTATCTTTTGTTCCTGTAGAACTCTTAGAAGTGTAACCTGAAGATTTATAGGGACATCGCCAATTTCATCGAGAAAGATTGTACCTTTATCTGCAAGCTCAAATCTTCCCTTCTTTAATTTTTCTGCACCGGTAAATGCGCCTTTTTCGTGTCCAAATAATTCGCTCTCAAGTAAAGTTTCGGGAAGTGCAGGAATGTTTACGGGGATAAAGGGTTGATTCTTTCTGGAACTTATGAAGTGAATTGCTCTTGCCAAAACTTCTTTTCCTGTTCCACTTTCACCCGTAATTAAAATAGTTGCCTTGCTATCAGCAGCTCTTGATGAAACGCTGAGAACTTCCTCCATTTTTGGCGAGTTTGAAATAATAGAATCAATCTTAAATTTATCGAAGAGCTGAGTTCTTAAAAGCTTTATTTCAGAACGAAGATTTTTTGTTTCAATAATTCTTTCAATTAAAAGATCAAGTTCGTCGAGATCAACAGGTTTTGATATATAATCATAAGCACCAAGCCGCATTGCTTTAACAGCATTTTCCACAGTTCCGTATGCGGTTAGAATAACAAAACTCATTTCGGGATTTATTCTTTTAACTTCTTCCAGTACTTCGAGTCCGGTTTTATCGGGCATTTTATAATCGGATAAAACTATATCGATCATATTATTTTTTGCTAATTCAACTCCTGCGCTGCCCGATGAAGCAGAAAAAATTTTAAAACCTTTTTTTTGAAGATAACCACTGAGAACATTTCTCTGCGATTCCTCATCATCTATAATTAATATGGAATAGTCCTTCATAGCTTTGGTAAAATTATTTTAAAATATGTTCCTTTATTTACAGAACTTGACAAGTAAATAAAACCGTTGTGTTGAGAAATTATCTTTTGGGCAATACTTAATCCTAATCCGTTACCGTCTTTTCTGGTAGTATAATAAAGATCAAAAATTCTTTTTTGAATGTTATCAGACATACCTTTGCCAGTATCTTTTATTTCAATAATAAGCTTATCCGGAAGATAATTATAATTTATGCTTACTTCATTATTTGCGTTTACGGCATCAAAAGCATTTTGAATGATATTCATTAGAGCCTGTTTAATCAAATCAGCGTCAAAAATAAATTCTTTAGTGTCATCACCTTGTACCGTAAACTTGATGTTTTTTTGTATGGCCTGCTCACTGAAGAGATTATTTATTTCCTGAAAGAATTTTTTCAGATCAACTTTGTCTGTTTTAATATCCAAAGGTTTTGCATAACTCAAAAACTGAGTAATGATCTTGTTTATCCTGTTTACTTCATTTCTTAAAAGTCCGGTCATTTCGTTATACTCATTTTGATGTGAAGATACAGAAAACTCCTTATTCAATCTTTGTGCAATCATTCCAATAGCACTAATCGGGTTTCTTATTTCGTGAGCAACTCCTGAAGCAAGTTCACCCATAGCGGTAAGTTTTTCATTTTTTCTTGCTTCTTTTTCAAGTTGTTTTATTTCAGTCATATCTTTAATAACGATAATAAAATTTTCTACTTGATTATTATTATCAAAAATAATTGACATGCCAAGTAACAAATATTTTATGTTATTATCGAGATTGATTTCTCTTTCAAAATATTTTTCAGTCCGGAAAACATTGGAAAAATTCTGATCGGATAATTCTAAAACGTTTTTCTTGAATTTAAAAATATTTGTCCCAATAATATTTTCTACCTTTTCATTGAAAAGAATTTCAGAAGATTTGTTAAAAAGGGTGATGTGTTTATCCTTATCTAAAAGAATAACTGCTTCACCCATATTTTCAAGAACAGAAGAAGCAAGTGTCTTAAATTTTCTGTACTCTTCAGAAACTGATCTGAGATTTTGTGCAGTAAAAATTATACTTAATACAATTACCGAAATAGCTGCGAGAATTACGGAAATTATGATTAGTCTTCTTGCAATGCGCGATTCTACATTGCGTACATCTTCAAGTGAAATGCCGATTCTATAAAGACCAATTATCTCATCTTCCATTTTAAATGATTTAACAACTTCATAAACTTCTGCTGAAGAAAAATCAGTAATTCTTGAAAATGCTGAATCTGTCAGCAAAGCCCGTATAAGAAAATGTGAACTTTGAATCGCTTCGAGTGTATCAATTCTTTCGCTGGCTGCAAGAATTCCAATTGTATCCTGTAAAACTATGTATTCAATTCCTGGATGCTTTGTCATTTCTTGAAGTATTTTTCCTATGCCAATTTTTTTTCGAAATTCGAGAAAATCTTTTGCATCAATGTTAACAATGATTGCTCCTCTTTTGTTTGTACGAGAAATTGCAACGGCAAATCTTTCACCTTCTTGGAATTCAGCATTTTTCAACCCAATTATGAGTTCATCTCTTTCTCCATTTAGGATTGGAGATAATTCATCATATCTGTTAACATTTTCTTCGGCATAAATGTGACCCGGTTCAGGAACTCTATTTGTTAAAACACGATTGCCGTTTTTATCAAAAATATTGATTCGATACAGATTGTTCTCTTTGGCAATATTAATTAACTCATCTTTAGTAAGAGACTTAATATGGTCTAATTGTTTTATAAGTCTGGCATTGTCAAGAAGCCTGTCTGCGATAAGATCTTCAATTTCAAAACTTGAATTAAGAGTATTATCACTGCTTTGAATAATTGATTCTATAAGTGCTGAAGAATGCTCATAAAGAAGTTGAAAAATTTCTTTTTTGCTTTGATTAAGTTCAATAAATGATGATGTGAACATAATCACAGCAATTATTCCTGCTATTAGAACAACTGTTTTAGGCTTCAGTTTAAACTTATTCTTCATATACAAAATTACTTTAATATTTTGATATAAAATAAGATATCAATAGATTTGATTCGTCTATTAAGTCGTATTAATCCGTCAATAAAGTCGAATGTACAATTATAAAGTGTGAATTAGTACGTCATTTCAGCCTATTTTTATAGTGGCACGGCTATTGGGATACTTAAACCAAAACATAACAAACAACAAAATAAAGGGAATCCTAAAATGAAAACAAGAAATCTTTTAAGCTTATTAGCAATAGTAATTGCAATAGCTTTGGTATCATCTAATCTTTTAGCTCAAGATAGCACAAAAACAAAAGAGGGAAAGACAATTAAAACTGAGCTAAACTTTAAAAATGAAGGCGAAACCACACAGAACCGAAATGAAGTTCGAGTAAATGAAGGTCAAGGAACAATGACCAGAACTCAATTATATGGTGAAGAAAAAGCCTTAAAGAGTTTTGTTGATGAAGATGGGGACGGTATTAATGATAACGCAGTAAAATCAGAAGATGCAAGCGCTCTTAAACAGGCGGCCAAAAAAGGAAATATGAATAAATTTGGTGGAAATAAATATGGTCCTGGCGATGGAACAGGAAATGATGGAGTTGGTCCTAAAGATGGTACAGGTTATGGTCCTGGAGACTGTACTACTCCAGAAGCCGTAAGTGGAACTAAAAGAGGCGGTAGAAAATAATTATTCTTAAAGAATAAATTTTAAGGACGGCGAGTAATCGTCGTCCTTTTTTTTTATTTTCTATTAGATATTATTTAAATATTGCAAAATGAAATCAAATAAAATTATTATTGGCTTCCACAATGAAAATCACGATTTTCCATCAGTCCTTTGGAATAATCTTTCCAAAGTAAAAGCAACAGAGCCGGAATTAAAATTGAAACAGAATAAAGAGTTGTATGTCTGAAAAATTATTTTGTACTTATTGCGGAAACGAATCAACTGACGATTCGGAATTCTGCGGTAAATGCGGGAATCTTTTTATCAATGATGTTCAATGTATAAATCATTCAGAAAGAGACGCTACAGGTGTTTGCACGATATGTCTGCAGGCCTACTGTAAAAAATGTGGGCTCAGAGTGAATAATATCTTTCTATGTGATGAACATTCCAGTTATGAAATTGTTGAAGGAATGGCAAGAGTATTCGGTTCTCCGGATGAGGCACTGGTAAATTATATTAAATCATGCTTAGAGAATGAAGGACTACATCCATTTATTTACAATCGCAAAGCCACTCCGATGCACTTAGGTGGAAGTGATCATTCACTGTTTCGTGCTGCAGGAGATTCACAAAATGTCATTATAAATGAAATAAAACTTGTCGTGCCGTGCTCGGAAGTACCTGAAGCAGAAAAAATTATAAAAGAAATTGAAAATCAGTCTGAATAATTAACCGAATAGTAGCTTATAGCAAGCTTTCATTTTTGATTTTTTTACAACTTTCTTGCGACGACCACAACAGTTCTCATTGTTTCGACAACACCTGCATTATCATTCATTGCTTCAAGAAAAACTATGTAAATTCCTATTCGCAAAACCTGACCGTCATCATCAAGTCCATCAAAAATAATTGAACCGCTTTGCCCGCTTGGAGCGTTATTTAAAAGTGTTCTTAAAAGTCTACCTTTATTATCGAATATTTTAACACGGACCTGGGCAGTTGCTTGAGTAAGATTATAATTAATAATAGTAAAATCTTCAAAGCCGTCATTATCCGGCGAGAATGGATTTGGTGAAACAGAAATGTTCTTTTCTTTATTCAGGTTTTCTGCAAAGATGCTGTTCACTTTTCCCGGTGTTCCACCTGAATAATCAACACTTGTATTCCAATTCATAGGATCGTTTCCATTTAGTAGCGGATTAATTCTTTCTAAAGATTTTCCCTTTGTGATAGTTATGTTTCTATTGTGCCAATTATCAGAGTACAAAACTGAATCAATTACATTTCCTTTCACGTCTTTTAATAGTATAAGCTCGCCTGTGTTTACTAAACCCAAACTTGATGTGCCGACCATTGTTAAGTATGAGTAATCAAAAAGATTAAATCGTGTTAAAATTGTTGAGTCTGATGCCAGAATAAAATAGGATTGTGATGGAATTGTAAAACTGATATCACTCAATCTATAAAAATTTGAATTCTCATCTTCAATTCTCCATCCCCCGATATTAACAGAATCATTATTTAGATTGAGAAACTCGATATATTCACTGTTACCAGTTTCCGGATCAAACATTATCTCATTTATAATAAGCGTATTTCTTTGATAGGATGGAATTCCTGAGAATGAATTTTCTTTTCCGGGTGTGCTTCCATTAATATTTAGAGAAGTTGACCAGTTTGAGCTGTCGTTTGTAGTACCATTAATAGAAATACGTTCGAGTGAATATCCCTTCTTTCCTCCCCAGCTTGAATGATATAATAGGCTATCAATAATTCCATCACGATAATCATAAATAATAACACCGTCTGATGTATTGCCTAAAGTTCCAAAGTTTGAATAAAAAACTTTTGCTTCAATATCGGGATGTAAATTATAAATTGTTGAATCACGAGCAATGATAAAATATTCGTTAGGCTCTATAAAAAAATCTATTGTTGTAATAAAGCTTTTTGTCGGAGTTGTTAGGACATCACTGACAGAGAAGTTTGCAAGATTGATCGTCATATCTGATGCATTCACGAACTCAATCCATTCCGGTTCGCCATCAGCAGGATTATACATTACTTCATTTATTATAACAATATTTTGTGCTTCTCCCGGTTGGACTGTGCTCTCGAAATAATTATTTAATGTGTCTTCATCAGACTCAAAGATAACTCTTACCGCGGCAATAGTTTTTGATTGAATATTTAGTATTGGTGATAAAGAAATAATTTGTATTGAATCACCTGCATCTAAATTTGTTGACGAAACTGAGCTTAGCAAAAGATCAATTATATTGTTGGAGTCAGAATCAATATAAAATTCAACTATAAAATTATCGGCATTAAATGTGCCGCTGTTTTTAATGTCTGCAATAATAAAAACATCATCGCCGCTCACAGGAAATCTTGGATCAAATCTTAGTCCCGATATTCTTACGTCAAATTGTTTTGGTGTAATGCTGTTGATTCTTCCGGGAGTGCTTTGTTCTATGTCAATTGATGAAGCCCAGTTAACAGGCAAAGTGCTTTGTGCATCAACAGAAATTCTTTCCAGTGAATAACCATTTATTCCGCCCCACTGACTGTTATAGAGAACAGAATCAATTGTTAACCCGCGTTGATCCTTGAGGATCACTCCGTCAATATCATTATTAAGAACAGGAAGACTTATTTTGAAAATTGATGAAGGAATAAATCTGTGAAAATTTAGTATCGATGAATCTCTTGTTAAAACAATATACGAACCGGGTTGAATTATCAGATCGGAATTGATTAAAGCAGTTGCTGGAGTTGTGAGAACATCTCTCACGCTCCAACCTAAAAGGTTAATTGCTTCTTCTGATCTGTTATAAAGTTCTATCCATTCAGGCTCACCGCCGAGCGGGGTAAACATAATTTCATTTATCACAATTGATTGTGCAGGAAATCCGGGTTCAACAGTTTTGTAATAGTAGTTATTAGTAGTGTCCTGATCACTATCGAATAGAACTTTTATAAAGAAAGCCTTGATATCTTGCAGATTATTAATGAAATATGAAAATGAAATTTCAATTGAATCGTCTGCATTCAGGTTTAACTGATTTAACTGACTAAACAGTTGATCAGGTATTGAGTCAAGATTTGTATCTTCAAAAAGCTGAATATCAAATGTTGCAGAATTTTTTCCTAAGTTTTTTACAAAAGCTGATATTTCAACATCATCACCTTTCAACGGGAATTTCGGATTGAACAAAATATTTGTAACAGCCAGATCAAAATCTTTTTTCGTTACCGAATTTATATAACCGGGAGTTGCTTTAAATATACTAGTTGATGTTTTCCAGTTAGTTGAATCAATCGAAGATAACTCAACATCAATTCTTTCAAGTGAATTACCGTTGCTTCCTCCCCAAGTAGGAAAATATTCCAGTGAGTCAATTATCCTGTTAAGCGAATCAATAAGAATTATTTTGTCGCCCGTATTATTAAGTGCGAGTAACGTTTTGAATGTAATACCGGAAGGAATATTATAAAAATTTCTGACTGATGAATCCGATGCAATTACGTAATATTCACCAGGATTCAGCCAAACAGATTGAGTGATCACAACAACTGTATCATTGTTATCTGCTATCCTGTAATTTTTTAGATCGATTATTTTATCACTCCGGTTAAAAATCTCAATCCATTCAGGTTCGGGAGATATTGGGGCAAACATAAATTCATTGATAACAATATCACCTCGAATTTCATTAATCTGAACACCGGTTACTTTTGTAAAAGCAATATTATTAGATGTATCATCATCAATAGTATCTTCTATGTAAGCAATAAAATTGTTTATTCCTTCATCAAATTGATTCGTTGAATATATTACTTCTAAACTATCGCCGGATAATATTCCGTTTTGTGGAAGTGAAACTAATAATTCTGATGGTTCTGGAATTGAGTCAGTATTAACATCTCCGTAAAAATTAAGATTAAAATTTGCAGAATTAGTAAGTCCTATATTTTTGATCATAACTTTTAACTCAATATCATTTCCAACAATAGAATAGGGAAGTGCTGGTGAAAATTTTGAAATAGTAAGATCGTTTTCTTTTGGAGTGATGGAATTAATTTTACCGGGAGTTGCCTTGCTGATATTTAAAGATGTTCCCCAATTTGTAGGATTATTACTTAAATCATCGACAGAAATCCTTTCTAGTGATTTTCCACCAACACTTCCGCCCCAAGTCGGTAAATAATAAACAGAATCGATTACAATTCCATTTAAATCTTTAATTACAACAGCATCACCTGTGTTGTTAAGATAGGGAAGGTTGGCAACAAATATTGTTGATGGAACCGAATAAAAATTTGATATTGTCTCGTCTTTAGATATTACAATAAATGAGTTTGCCGGAATTATAATATCTTCTAAAATATTTTGTGGTATAAGTGTAGTTGTTGAAGAGGCATCTGATATCTTCCAGTATTTTATACTAACTGTTTGAGTGGTTCTATTATAAAGTTCCACCCACTCGGGTTCACCGGTTAGCGGTGCATACATTATTTCATTTATCACAATATCATTATAGTTATTGGCGGGTGGATAAACAGTAAATTGTTTAATTAATTTATTGTTATTAGGATTTTCATCCTCATTAAAAATTACATCAGCAATTATCTGATATTCACCCTGAGTTAAGGAATACAGAAAAGTTTGTACTTCCATTGAATCACCTGGATTGAGATTTGTAAAGCTCGGAGAATATATAAGTTCGTTTGACGTTGCAATAGAATCAAAATTCAGATCATTATAGATTTCAATTGAGTAATTGGTCGCTACATTGCTCCCGCGGTTTTTTACCTGTGCTGTAATGGTAACATCATCGTCTTGAATTAAAACTGTGGGTAAAAAATTTAGTGAAACCATTTGTAGATCAAACTCAGTAAGTGAAACTGAATTTTTAAATCCCGGCGTACCATTTATTACAAGTGAATTTGCCCAGTTAGTTTGTGATGAATCTTTGTTAAGGATAATTTTTTCATCTGAAATTGCAGCAGCATTGTTTGGAGAATAGGTATAAACATCAAGAGTGTCGTTAGCAGGAGTTAAAAGCCATGAAAAACGTATTTCAGTATTAGCCATTCCTTGTGATCCAAAAATATTATCTGATATTTTTAATATTAATGCATTAGAGGGAATTAATCCTGCATATATTCCTGTAGCGATATCGTAATCGCCCTCAAATACAATAGCATATGAACGTGGTGGAAGTACCGTTCCAAAACCTGCGTCTGTGAAAGTATCTAGTGTGGCTGTATAGTATTTGAACTTATACCCATTCAAATCAACACTTTCAGTATCACTTAAGTTAAAAATCTCAATAAACTCATTATTTCCGGACGAAGGTATAAACATAATTTCACTTAATATTAGGGTAGTATCAGCTTGCGGGAAAATAAAATATGAACAGACAAATATTATTAAAAGAATTTTCTTCATTATCATCTCAAAAATTTTGTTATACTATCAATATAAAAAAAAGAAAAACTAATTAACTTATAATTACTTTTTTTTAACATCTTTTGAAAATATAAATTCAAACATGGAATAAGGCATACACTTTAATAATTTTGTGCTTAAACTTGTCATTAATGGGAATTCAATAACACGTTTTTCTTTTTCTATTCCTCGGATAATTATTTTTACAGCTTTATCAACATCTATCAGAAAAGGCATATGAAATTCATTTTTATCTGTCATAGGAGTTTTAACAAAACCTGGTTTAACAGTTATTACTTTTACGTTGTATTTTTTCAGACCAATTCTTAAGCTCTCGAGAAGATGACCTGCAGCAGCTTTACTTGCGCAGTAGTATCCGCTTCCGGGAAATCCTTTAACATCGGCGAGACTGGTAACACCAACTATCATTCCTCTTTTTTCTCTCATAAATTCTGGCAGTAAGAGTTCTATCCAATAAACAAGTCCGAAAAAATTAACACCCATTGTTATCTCTGCATCCCCGGAGTTAAAATTTGTAATTCTGGTTTTCTGATCAATACCCGCATTAAGAATAGCAATATCGATTTTTCCGAATTCACCAATTACTTTTTCATAAACATTTTTGACAGAAGTTTTATCCGAAACATCTGACTGATAAGAAATCACTTTACATTTACTAGATATTCTCCTGGAAAGTTCATCCAGCAATTCTTTTCTTCTTGCTGTAAGAATTAAATTGCAATTATATTCAGACAACTGTAATGCAAGTTCGTAACCTATTCCTGAAGATGCTCCAGTTATTAAAATGGTTTTATTGTTTAAATTCAAGAAGATTCCTCTGTAAAACTGTTTATAAATTAATATTTTAGTAAACAGTTGGAAGTTTATAAAAGAAAAAACAGAAATGTAAATTTTGTGTGTAGAATATTTTATATATATTTTAAAGCAAAGATTCTAACAAAAATTATTCCAATGTTTTTTGGTAAAATTTTAACAATAAATGAGGTTTTGGTAAGGACAGAAATTACCGATACACCTTTTGTTTGTGATTTGTCGCAGTGCAAGGGTGCTTGTTGCACCCTGGAAAGTGACTATGGTGCACCGGTAAAACCTGAAGAAATAAAGAAAATTGAAGAGATTTTACCACTTATTAAGCCTTATCTACCGCAATCGCATGTTGATGAAATTGAAAAAAACGGTTTTTATCATCTTGTAGATAATGAATATATGCTTAAAAGTATGAATCGTAAAGCCTGTGTTTTTGTCTATTTTGATGATGATACAGCAAAATGCGGAATTGAAAAAGCTTATCTGGAAGGAAAGATTGATTTTCAAAAACCAATATCCTGTCATCTTTTTCCAATAAGAGTATCAAAATTTGGCGGAGAGGTTTTAAGGTACGAAGAATTTTCAGAATGTAAACCGGCTCTTGAAAAAGGTAAACAAGAAAACATTACAATCGCAGAATTCTGCGAAGAATCATTAACAAGATTATACGGCGGAAAATGGTATTCACAATTAAAAGACAGTTTGAGTAAGTAATATGCTATCTCTAAATCAAAGATTATCCCAGCAGCAGAAACTTTCACCACAGCAGATTCAGTATCAGAAACTTCTGCAGTTGAATAACCTTGCACTTGAGCAAAGAATTAAAACCGAATTGGAGATAAATCCTCTGTTGGAAGAAGAGATGGATATGTCTCTTGAGCAGGATGAAAAGGATAGAAACTCCGAAACTGATTCTGAAAAAAGTTCTGATAGCGAAGAAGAAACTGAAGTTAAAGATTCCGATGATGAATTTGATCTTGAAGATTATATGAATGACGATGATTATGATCAGGATCGTGTTAATAGAAGTAATGATGATGATTTCTATACTCCCATTGCACCATCTCGCAGAAGCATAAAAGATTATATCACTGATCAGTTAAGAATGTTAAATTTAGATGAAGATTTAGCAATTCTTGGCGAAGAAATACTTGGTAATTTTGATGAAGATGGTTATCTGAAACGTGACCTTGCGGATATTGTTCATGAACTCGATATGTTTGATCACATTAAAATTGAACTGGACAAAGCAGAAGAATTACTTAAAAAAATTCAGAAATTTGATCCGGTTGGAATTGCCTGTCGATCTCTAAAAGAATGTTTGCTTGTACAGCTTCAGGAGTCTAAGGCAGATTCGTATTACAAGTACCTGGCAATCAAAATGCTTGAAGATTATTACGACGATTTTGCAAAACGAAGATTTGATTTTATTAAGCAGAAAATGAATCTGACTGATGATTCACTAAAAGAAACTGTTGAACTGATTCAAAGTATGAATCCCAAACCGGGCGAAGGCAGAATCGATCTTATAGAAACAAACCAAATTACTCCGGATTTTCTTATTGAAAAGCTAGACGATAGCTGGATAATAACGTTGAATGATAAAAGCATGCCTTCGGTCACAATAAATAAAAGTTATCTCGAAATGTTTGATTCTAAAAAACGGATCAAGAAAAATCAGAGAGATAAAGAAACTTATAAATTTCTTCGCGAAAAATTTGAGTCTGCGCGTTGGTTTATTGCCTGTATTCAGCAAAGGAGGGAAACATTAGTAAAAGTTATGCGCGCAATTCTTGAAACTCAATATCATTTTTTTGATAAGGGTCCTAAATTCTTAAAACCTATGATCTATAAAGACATTGCTGAAATAATAAGTATGGATATCTCGACGATTAGTCGTGTTGTTAATGGTAAATATGTTCAGAGTCCGCAGGGTATTCACGAATTAAAATACTTTTTCAGCGAAGGATTGCCGACAGATCAGGGAGAAGAAGTATCTAACAAACATATCAGAGAGAGATTAAAAGAAATTATTGACAGCGAAGACAAACAAAATCCTTACAGTGATGATAAACTTGCGGAGATATTGAATAAAGAAGGTATACAGGTAGCAAGAAGAACTATTGCTAAATACCGCGATCTTCTTAAATTACCCATAGCCAGGTTACGTAAACAAGTTCTGTGATGAATTATTTTTCCGATGTGTTAATTCTTGTTCTTTTGTTTGGATTATACGGGTATTCACATTCACTGCTTGCTTCATTTCGATTTAAAACATTTATAAAAAGTAAGTTCGGAAAGTATATTGCCTTTTACCGATTGACATATAATATTTTGGTATTTATTGGATTATATCTCATCTGGGAATTTGGTCCTCATCCTTCATTATTAATTTACGAATTAAATTATCCTTACGATTTGATTGTATTTGGACTGCAGTTACTATCTTTAGTCGGAGTGTTCTGGTGCTTTAAGTATATTAGCTTTAGAGAATTTCTCGGTTTGGCACAGATTGATAGATTTCTGAAAAACGAATATGACGAAAATGAACTTGATGAAAAAATGACCTTCAGAATAGAAGGACCGTATAAATTTTCTCGTCACCCTGTTTATTTATTTTCAATTCTTTTCCTTTTATTCAGAGCAGAAATGAACTTGTTTTATCTCACAATGTTTGTAAGCTTTGTCGCCTATTTTTATATCGGCTCTGTGTATGAAGAAAAGAAATTAGTAAAAGTTTTTGGTGATGATTATATTAAATATCAGAAAAGAGTTTCAAGAATTTTTCCAGTCAGAATATTTTCAGGAAAATCGGAATTAAAATTTAACAAGGAATTATAATGGAACAATTTAAAGCAACAACAATTATCGGTATGGTTCATAACGGACAAGCTGCATTAGGCGGTGATGGGCAGGTTTCTATTGGAAACACTATTATGAAACACAATGCGATGAAAATAAGAAAGATTGCCGATGGAAAAGTATTATGTGGATTCGCCGGTGCTTCCGCCGATGCTTTTACGCTAATGGAAAGATTTGAAGATAAACTTCAGCAATATCGCGGAAATGTTAATCGTGCTGCAGTTGAACTTGCCAAGGAATGGCGCACGGATAAATATCTAAGACGTCTCGAAGCAATGCTAGCAGTAATTTCTAATGATGTTGCTCTTGTCGTTTCCGGAAATGGCGATGTAATTGAACCCGATGATAAAATTGTGGCAATCGGTTCCGGCGGAATGTATGCACTTGCTGCAGCCAAAATGTTAATGAAACACAGCAAACTTTCTGCAAAAGAGATGGTTGCTGAGGCATTGAAAACAGCATCTGATATTTGTATTTATACAAATGATAAAATAAATGTGGAAGTCATAGAGTAAAACTGTTGAGCAAACTTTAGTTTGTTCCTTACTAAAGGAAAGAGATTAAATGAAAAAGTTATTAATGAAAAATTTAACACCTACACAAATAGTTAAAGAGCTTGATAATTATATAATCGGGCAAACGGATGCAAAACGTGCTGTGGCTATTGCACTTCGTAACAGATGGAGACGACAGCAAATTTCCGATATTCTTCGTGAAGAAATTATGCCGAATAATATTATACTTATTGGTCCAACCGGAGTAGGAAAAACAGAGATTGCACG
>JALHTS010000458.1 GCA_022865965.1 Ignavibacteriaceae bacterium | reverse complement strand
TCATCATTAGGAAAATTCCCCAACGGTGTCCAGTATTGCGAAAATGCAGTACTTACTGCAAAAAGAACGAACAAAGAAACAAGTGCCAATTTTTTCATAACAAGTTCTCCTTAGTTTTTGTGATTATTTGATTAGTCATTCAAGACTAAATATACTTATTTTATTTTATTGATTATAGTACTCAGCACCGGGTTTCTGAATATCAATCCGTAAAACTGACTGATTATATGTTGTGGCTCCATCAGTATATGCTGCTCTTGTAATAAATAAATTATTACCGTCAGGCCAATACATAGAAAGTATCTCACTAGCTTTAATAACACCGGGATATAATAGTTCTGATGAACCGCCGCCTGCTTTAACAATTATCATCGGATCAGGATTTTTATTTGTTCCAAAGAACAAATCACCATCCTGCGAAAAAGTTATTGCATTAGTTTTAACATTAGGATAATTATCTGTCATGTTAAAATATAACTCTTCTGTTCCGAGATCGCCGTTTGCATCAATTGGTATCTTCCAGATTCCTTCAATACCTGACTTTAACCCAGCGACATAAAGATCATTTTGAAAAACACGAACTGCTTTCAATTGCGCAATAAAAGGATATTGAGTAACAGATAAATCCTGTTTTATCTTAAAGATAAAACTATTACTGCCTACAGCCCATAGATTTGTGTTTTGATCAAAGTCGAAATCCTTAAGAAATGTTCCTGATGGAGTTACAACCCACGGAGCATTGGTCGGTGTAACCGATTCCTGCATTTTCCAGATACCTCGTGAAGTTTTAGAGCCATATACGTCACCATTGCTAAAAATTCTTAAAGCATCCCATTTTGTCTCTGCACCTTTAGGAATAAAATCTTTAAGTATCAGACTATCGGCTGTAACTATTTTAATTCCTAATAGCTGAATCGAAACAAGCATATTGCCTTCTAAATCAAAAGTAATAGCCCAGGGTAATTCCCCATTATTGGAATCAAAAGGATAATACTCCTCCACTCCGGCGAGAATCTTATAAATAAAAACATTACTGAAATTTTCTACTTTGAAGCTTGATACCTTAACCTGAACCGAATCTCCAACAACCTGAGGAACTTTTACGTGAATAGTTGTAGTAGTAGAGCTGATAGTTTCTCCCCGCACACCATTGAAGTAAACTTGGTTTTCGTCAGGGTTTGCAGAAAAATTCTGTCCATTTAATGTTATAATGGTAATTCCGGCTAAAGCCTCCTTATCAGAATCAATTGAATTGATAACCGGTGCCGGTTTATCTTCACTAACGTAAGTCGGGAATAATCCGGGATCGGGATCATCGCCGCAACCGACAATAAAAATTAAACTTAGGCTTAAAATAAAACGGCTGAATTTGTAAAACTTTTTCATCATGGTTTTCTCTAAAAAATTATTAATAACCAAGGTTGATTGATACTCTGTGAACATCACTGAATATTCCAAATGGCGTATATGAATAATCAACTGCAAATTTGAAATCTGAAAAATGCTGCTTGAAACCTACACCGGCACTGAATTCCTGTTCATCTGTAGGGAATGTATATCCACTTCTTACAGAGAAAGTGTTCATAAATGTATATTCCAGACCAAGTGATACTTGCTCAGGATAATCTCTTAAATGCGACGCATCAGCAGCCACTAAAAGAGAATGCATATTCGGATCGATACTGGTTAAATCTATCGCATTGATTGACATACCGATACGAAATGTTAATGGGAGCTGAAATCCTTCATCTTTGTATCTGATCTCGGTAGAAAAGTTGCGAATGCTCATTCCGAAATTAAGACTCTTAAATCCGGTATGGTACAGAATACCAAAATCGAAAGCCGCGGCATCAACTTTGAAATCTTCAACCTCTCGTCCGCCCGTAGGATCAAAACCAACAACTGCAGTTCCCATAGACTGACGGACATATTTTATATTACCGCCAACCATAAATTTTTCGGAAAGCTTTTTTGCATATCCTATTCCAAATGCCATAGCAGTTGGCTTGAAGGTTCCAACGTCAAGATATCCGTCATCAGTAGGAGCAACAATAGTTCCTAAAAACTCTCCGTAATCAACGGCAACTAATGACAAACCGAATATTCCATAATCGCCATCAAACAGATTCAGGGCAGCAGTTCCATAAATGTAATTGATATCCGCAATCCATCTGGTGGTTCCGAATGAGAAATCACTCATTCCCTGCATTTCTGCCATAGTAGAAGGATTATAGAGCATTGCGGTTGAATTTGCCATTAGTGAAGTAACTGCATCACTCATTCCGCTTGAACGCGGATCGAGTGAAACGCTTAGAAACTTCAAACCTGCCTGTGCAAGTTTTTGGTTTTCCTGAGCTATTGCCTCTTTAGGAATAACAATAGCAACAAGAATTATAATAACTAACAGTAAACTAATTTTTTTCATGTAAACACCTATTTCTTTTCTAATTTTACACGAATGATTTCATTCATTTACTTAACTAAATCTACTTTAATAACAGCATTACCAAATGGCAGATTAGAAACAACATTTACCATTTCGTATGCAACTCTTGTTTCAGGATTAACCGGAATAGTGGCTTCGAACAGAATGATATAAGGAGCTTCACCATAATTTCTGCCATCATTAACTTCAGCACTTATATATACTATTTTACCAGATAGATCAAGCGGGAATGTTATACCCTGCGGGGCATTTGTCAGAAAATCCTCGCCAGGATAAGGCATTCCTGTTCCTGATTCACCGTATAATTTGCTAAGATCGGCACCAACAAAACTTTCAAATCTGCCGGTTGACAGATATTGGCCGTTAACTTCCACCCATCCTTCATAAATCCATCCGCCGTACAATTCCGGTATATTTAATCCTGTAGAGAATACGCCTGCCGTATCTATTTCAACAAACCATACTCCGCTAGTTTCATTAAGGTTAGGTCCATCTGTCGGTGTTAATAAGTTAAAAGTAACGGAGTAATCATCGAAAGTAAGAGCTTTCTCTCCAATAGCTAAATTACATCCGCCCAAAGAGAATCTACCACCAAGTATTCGTCGGTTGCTAGGAGTAAATACGGAATCATATATTACAGAATCACGTTCAACCGACAACCAAAAAATTTGTGCAGCTTGAATTAACCGGAGAGGCGCTTCAGATTTATAATAGAGATTTCCATCTACAGCATCCGCTGCAAAAATTATTGTAGGTTTAATTTGAGACGTATCCTCATTTTCAACCCAGGCAACGTAAGTCATAGTGTCGGAAATAGCGGGTAAACCGGAAATATTTATTTCAATCGTTGCGCTATCAAGAGTATCGCTGTTCTCGAAATAATCACAACCGGTAAAGAGTAGCAACGATATTCCGAAAATTGTTAATAAGATATTTTTCATTTTAATAGCCTTTTTAACTGATATATTAAAAAACATTTTAACCTACCTTATTACAGCAAATTTTGCTATATGTTTTTCACCGGTATTATTATCGGTAATTACAGCAATGTAAATACCACTAACAACTATCTGATTGGAAGAAGTAACAGAATGCCAGAATTCATCACCGCTTCCGTCAATGTGTTCAATAGTTTTAATAAGTTCACCTAATTCTGTATAGATACTAATTGTACACTCACCTGGAATATTATAGAAAGCAATTTTATCATAATCCAATGAACCCGGGAACGCTAATTGACCGGGAGAATTTACGATAAAAGGATTCGGCACTATTCTAATATCACTTAAACTCTTACCTGCAGGTCTTCTAAGATTTGCGGGGTCATAAGTTTGAGTATAGTATCTGCCGCTTTCCAATCCGTCGGAACCAACACATACCATATAATAGAAATAATTAAATCCTCTAACCAAAGTTAGATCATTGTAGCTGGCTTCTCCCGCTCCTAAAGTGGCAATTAGTTCGTAATCTCTAAAATAATCGCCAAGAGCTCTATATATTTTAAAGCCCACAGGAGGATTAGGATCTGAGCCATCAATAGTCCAGCTTAATGATATCCTGTCACCACCTGAGTTAACATCAAAAGTAACCGGTGGTCTTGGTGGTTGCGGAATATTCCATCCAGACTGAAAATTTGTAATTGCATTTCTGAAAGTTTTAAATAGTGAATCACGCCCCTGATTTATGACCTCTGTATTTTTTGTATAATCGTCTATCACATGATCTTTATATAGTCTTCCCAACCTTATTTGCTCCGCCCTACTCATACCTGCTGCAGCTTCAGCAACAACTATACGAATGCTTTCACCGAAAGCTAAAGTATACGGACCGTAAGCAATATTATATGATGTACCACCTCCTCCATCTCCATATATATTTGCATTAGAAGTTTGCGTGGCAAAATCTCCACTTGGTACAATAAGCAACGCGTGTCTGGTTGCATGACCAATGGACATATATTCAGTATACTTTTTGG
>JALHTS010000457.1 GCA_022865965.1 Ignavibacteriaceae bacterium | reverse complement strand
GTGAAGGTCGCCAAATACAGTTCCAAGAACTACTTTTCCTTTAAGTTTAATTTCACCTGATTTAAAGTAAGGTTTCAATAATTCCATCGAGGCGTTCATCGCTTTAGCCGCGATAAGAACTTCGGGAATAAATATTTTTCCATCCTTGAATTTATTACCAACTCTTTGCATTCCGCTTAACAAACCTTTATCTAAAATTTCTTTTGCAGATATACCTTCACTTAATGCTCTTTGTGTAAGTTCGGTTGCCCCTTCGCGACCTTGCATATTAGCGGGGTGAGGGGATTGAGTGTTTATTTTTCCCCGTTCAATGCAAATGCTAAGTTGATTAAGTATGTCTTTCATAATTTCAGTTTTGCAAGTTTGATAAAATCCTATAAACAAAAATACTTAATAACTTAACTTACGCAACACAACAATAATCCAGTCATTCTGGCTCGTTCCGGCAGAACGGAGTTCTGACGAACTTGTCCAGAATCTGAAATATACTCTAAACTCAAAGATTCCGGACTCATTTCATTCTCCGGAATGACCTCTTACGTAAGGTGAGTTATTAAAATTAAAAGTTTACGATTTAATTCGTTCTATATATTTTGTAAAACGAATTTATTTTCATATTTTTCGTTTAGAAATTACTTGACGATTAGCACATATTAAAAGATAATAAATAGCTATTCGACAAGGAAATATTATTTTATATTAAAATAATTTGTAACTTTATGCGGGTCATTTTTAATAATCAGAAGGGAGAAGTCAAAATGCAAAAGTTATTATCCGCACAGCAGGTAGCTAAGAAACTTCGCAAATCGAAACAGCAGGTCAATAATGACATTCAGGCGGGAAAACTTAAAGCTCAAAAAGTAGGAAACTTTTGGGTAATCGCTCAAACTGATCTGGATAAATTTATTCAGGCAAAAAGAAAAAGATAAACTACTGCTCTATTTATAATTCCTCCTTTTGCCGAAAACTCCTAATAAATGTATTTAATAGGTGTGTACGGAGGCGTGTATCTTTCTGTTTATAAATTGAATTAAAATTCTTTTCATTTTCTATATCTAATCCTCCGAAAAAACATTCTTTATAAAATTAAATTCTTCATCTGTAAAAGGATTATCCATTCCGCTTAGATTAGATTTAACCTGGGCAAGATTTCTGAAACCCGGAATTACTGCTCCAACTTGTTTATAGTATAGAAGATATTGCAAAGCTGCGCGTGATAATTCCTGATTTGAAGAACCAAACTTTGCTTTTAGTTTTTCAATCTTTGGTTCAATCTGTTTAAGATTCTCAAGCTTAAATCTTTCCGCGCTTTCGCGATGATCACCGGATTCAAACTTTGGCGGATTACTTGCGTTGTATTTTCCAAGTAATATTCCCTGTGCTAATGGTCCAAAGGCGATGAATGATATTTTAAATTTATCTAATAATTTACGAGTGGGGGAGTTATCTTTAAGAAAGCGATCATCCAGTGAACTTGCAAAGCTTTGAATAACGTCGGGTTTTACTTTAGGCATGAGTTTTTCAAAATCTCCGTGACTGTATGCAGATTGTCCTATTAACCTTATCTTGCCTTCATCTTTAAGCTTGTACAATACTTCAATTGCGTCATCAAGATATTTATCATTTTCGCCAAAGTAACCGTGGTGAAAATAGTAAAGATCAATGTAATCTCTGTTAAGGTTAATTAATGATTGTTCACATTGATGACG
>JALHTS010000456.1 GCA_022865965.1 Ignavibacteriaceae bacterium | reverse complement strand
TTGGAATTTCAATCTTACTAACACCTAAATCCTTTGCAAGTTTGTTAATCGCTTGAGTCAATTCTTGCAATCCTTTGATGTAACTCTCATCATCCGGTGCGCCGGAGTGCCATTTATATAGTGTTTTACCTGCGAAAGTCTCAACCTCAGGTTTTTCCATAAATGAAACTCCCCTACCTTTAATTGTATCAGCAATTATCATCTTAGGTTTATCTATAACTTTTTTCAAATTATCAAAAGTTTTTTTGAGAATATTGTAATCGTGTCCGTTAATTCTTACAACATGCCATCCAAACGCTGAAACTTTCTTAACAACATCTTCGATATTATTTACATCAGCAACAAGCATATCTGTTTGATATTTATTATGATCCATTATTGCAGTGATATTATTCACTTTTTGATGTGCGGTAGCTTGCAGCGATTCGTATATCTGTCCTTCCTGAAATTCTCCATCGCCGGTAAGTACGTAAACGTGGCCTTTATTTTTATTATAAGATTTTGCCCAGGCCATACCCTTTCCTTTTGAAATTCCCATCCCAAGAGATCCGGTACTGGCTTCAATTCCAGCTTGTCTAACCTCGGGATGGCCATCAAGTCCGTGCAATCTTCTTAACATTAAAAGTTTTTCTTCGGGAATAATTCCAAGCGCATAAAACAAAGAATACAAACCAGGAACATCGTGACCTTTTGAAGAAAAGTAAATATCTCTGTCAGGTGAATCTAACCCAACAGAAAAAATATTCATCTCGTTTAGGTAAAGAAACGTTGTAATATCAATTGCACTTAAGCTCGAACCAAGATGCCCTGATCCAGCTTTTTTAACTGCTACTAAGGTGTTGTATCGGCACATATCAGCAAACAGTTTCATTTTAGTAACCCAGTCGCCGTTATGTACTTTAACTTTATCAAACTCTGATTTCTTGATGACATTGTATTGCATAATCGCTCCGATAAGAAAAATCCTTACTAAATATAATTTGAATACTTAAAAATATTGTTTATACGAGATAAATGATAATCTGAATGGTAAGAAATTCTTGGTAAATCAAAATCAAATAATTTTTTAGGTGAATGATCAGCTTCTTCACTTTCTTAAAAATCAGAGCTACAAAAAGTGAAGAAGCCGTGTAAAAATTATATTCCTAAATAGAGCGGTCCATCAGGTCCAAGTGGAAGCCCAAGAAGCATCCATATTACCAGAATTGCTATCCATAAGATAGATAGAATAACCGTGTAGGGAATCATTGTAGATATTATAGTACCAATTCCATAATCTTCATCGTACTTTTGAGCAAAGGCAACAATCAAAGCGAAATAACTCATCATCGGTGTAATTAAATTTGTAACCGAATCACCGATTCTGAATGCTGCTTGAGTCAGCGCAGGATGGTATCCCAAAAGCATAAACATTGGAATAAATACCGGAGCCATAATTGCCCACTTGGCAGATGCACTTCCCATAAACATATTGATGAATGCTGCAAGCAGAACAAATGCAGCAATTAACGGAATTCCAGTTAACCCGATGCTCTTTAAGAAGCCAGCGCCGTCAATCGCGAAAATTAATCCTAAGTTACTGTAACGGAAAAAGTAAACGAACTGAGCTGCAAAAAATACAAGCACAATATATGTTGCAAGCGTTCCCATTGATTTTATAATGTGCTTCATAAAATCTTTGTCATTTTTAATTGATTTAACAATCACTCCATAAACCAATCCGGGAACTAAGAAGAAAACTAATATTCCAGTTATAATTCCGTCGAAAAAGGGCGAGTGAAGTATGGCATTAGTATCGGGATTTCTGAATAAACCATTTTCCGGAATAACTGTGAAAGCCAATGCAATAATTATAAGTAGTAAACTAATTCCAGCCCACTTTAGTCCCTTTTTTTCTGTATCGGTTATATCATTTACGGGTATTTTTTCTGCAGTACCCTGATATTTTTTAAGCCTTGGCTCGACAATTTTTTCGGTTACCCACGTTCCAACAATTACTATCATAAATGCAGATGCGAACATAAAATAAAAATTCACCGCAGCATTAATTTTCATACTGGGATCAATAATCTGGGCTGCCGATTCAGAAAGGCCGGCAAGAATAGGATCGACTGAACCTATAAGGAAATTGGCTCCAAATCCACCGGAAACGCCGCAAAATGCCGCTGCTAAGCCAGCCATCGGGTGTCGACCAAGAGCATAAAAAATCGTGGCTCCTAAAGGAATTAAGATCACATAACCTGCCTCTGAAGCAAGATGCGAAAGTACACCGGCAAAAACGATAGCACCGGTAATTAATTTTGGAGGGGCTTTAATAACAAGAGCACGAATCATCGTATTAAACAAACCTGAACCTTCAGCAACTCCGATTCCCACCATAACTGCAAGAACATAACCGAGTGGAGGAAAATTTACAAAGTTGTGAACAACGTTAGTGTAAATCCACCTTAAGCCATCCCCGTTTAGAAGACTTCTGACATGGATAGTGGAACCATCACCAGGATGAACAGCAGTATATGAAAAAAAATCTCCCATCCAGGAAGCAGCAGCTACTATAAGAGCAAGCAGCCCAAATAGTGTTGCCGGATGTGGAAGCTTATTTCCAACTATTTCTATATAATCGAGCGATTTATTAAAAATTCTTGAAGCTAAGGATTTTGCAGCCAAATTTTCCTCCGAAGTAATTTTGAAAATATATACAAAGTTAGTCCATTAAATCTTAAAACTAAATTATTGTTGGAAATTTAAATTGTTGATGACATTTTTAAAATATAATTATCTTGCAATTAAAATTTATCTAAAAAATCGAGGAAAAAATGCCTACCTTTATACAGTCCCCTTCTGTTATAGAATCATCTGGAAATAAACCAAAAATTATTGAAGAATTTGTCGGAAGAATAAATACCAAGAATAGTAATTTGAGTATTGCTAAAATGAAAAGTCCTTCCGGATGGATTGAACCCGGGCAAAAACCAGAGTTCGATGAATTTACTGTCGTACTCAACGGAATTCTAAGAGTTGAATATGACAAAGGTTTTGTTGACGTAAAAGGTGGACAAGCAGTAATTACAAATAAGAATGAATGGGTCAGATACAGCACTCCGTTTAATGAGGGTGCAGAATATATTGCAGTTTGTTTACCGGCATTCAGTCCTGAA
>JALHTS010000455.1 GCA_022865965.1 Ignavibacteriaceae bacterium | reverse complement strand
TAAAGCTTATTCAGAATATTCTGCAGTCGGTGCGGTTGGATTTGGAAGTTCTTATATGTCACGTTTTGATTCTCATCAGTCATTACTTACGGATCTTGGTGGAAAAGTTAAAGAACAATATGAATTTCTTACCTTTGCATCATTTATCGGATTTGATATAGACCAAATTGAAAATATTGATCTTTATGGCATTGAACTTTTTAATATTTCGACTAATGATATTAAAAATGATCTCGTCGAACTTAAAGAAAAATTAGGTGCGGGAAGATTTTTTATTAGTGAAGCAACATATACAGTTAATATCGGCGAAACTGATGGTTATGTAAATGAATATTCATATGAAGCTCAGGCAAAATACTTCGATGAACTTTTTAATTTTGCAGAAACTGTAAAATTAAGTGCTTTCTTCATAAACACGATGTACGATGTTAAAGGCGATTTTCCTTCACTCCTTTCAGGATATGATGCGGGATTATTTTATAATATTGGTTTAGCGGGAGCGGATAGAAACTTATCACGTCTTGCTTATAAAGTGGTAAATGCAAGATTGAAGAACACAGAAAAAGTTACAATTCCGATTGGTAGTAATAAAGATGATGCACCGATGGTATTTATTGTTTTAGGACTTCTACTTGCAATTTCTCTCGGAATTCTTGTAAACTCCGGTAGGAAGTTTAGGGAAGATGCATCACGTGCTTTGCTTCGTCCGTATAACTTTTTTGCCGATGTGAGAGATCAAAGAATATTATCTGCATATCATTCATTATTTCTTGCGGTTATTATTTCAATCACAGCCGCACTTCTAACAAGCAATATTCTATTCTTTTTAAAGACTAATATTTTATTTGAAAAAATTCTACTCTCATTCGGAAGTCCAAATCTTTTATTTGCGGCAGGTTATTTTGCCTGGAATCCGTTAAGCTCGCTTATCTGGTTATCAATTATGTTCATTGCAGCCATAGTATTGCTTACTTTGATTGTGAGGTCTGCATCAATGTTTGTTAAAACTAAAGTTTATTTATCAAGTGCATTTTTTGTAATTATATGGGCATTTCTTCCGTTAGTACTTTTTATTCCTGTCGGAATAATTCTGTATAGGCTGCTAATGACAGATATAGCCAATATTTATTTCTTTGTTGTATTTGCAATTTTCACATTCTGGTTAATTTACAGATTGATGAAAGGCATTTATGTAATTTACGATGTTAGCGCAGGTCCGGTTTATTTTTACAGCATTTTACTTTTCCTCACAGTGTTCGGCGGATTTTTAATTTACTTCCAGGTAAACAACTCGGTAATTCAATACCTGATGTTAACTTTAAAGCAGTTTAACGTTATCGGATAAACAAATTGTATTTATCAAAACTTGAAATATTCGGATTTAAATCATTTGCTCAGAAAACAAATGTAGTGTTTGTTGAGGGTATAACTTCTATTGTTGGTCCAAACGGTTGCGGAAAAACCAATATTGTTGATGCAATTCGCTGGTGTCTTGGTGAACAGAAAAGCAGTGCGCTGCGAAGTGATAAAATGGAGAATGTTATTTTCAACGGAACTGCAACGCGCAAGCCGATGGGAATGTCAGAAGTTTCATTAACAATTCAGAACACAAAAGGAATTCTTCCAATTGAATATTCTGATATTACAATTACGAGAAGAATTTTTAGATCCGGGGAAAGCGAATATCTTCTCAACAAAAACATCTGCCGATTAAAAGACATTACTAATCTTTTTATGGATACTGGAATCGGTGCAAATGCTTATTCAGTTATCGAGCTTAAAATGGTTGAAACCATATTAAGCAATAAAGCTGAAGAACGAAGAACTATGTTTGAAGAAGCTGCTGGAGTTAATAAATATAAGCTGAGAAGGAGACTGGCACTTAGAAAACTTGATGATGTAAAAACTGATCTTACCAGGGTAAATGATATTGTCTCTGAAGTTGAAAAAAAAGTAAACTCGCTTGAGAGACAGGCTAAAAAAGCTGACAGGCATAATAATCTTTCTTCTAAACTTAGAGAACTTGAGCTTGATCTTGCAGAAAGAGAATTAGCTTTATTTACTTTGCAGACCGAACAATCAAAGATCGGGAAAAAGGAATTACTAAAACAGAAAATTCAGATTGAATCAGAAGTTTCCAGAATTGATGATGAATTAAAAGAGCATCGCGAAAAACTTTTAGTAATAGAAACAGAACTTCAACAGAAAAGATCAGAGCTTTCACTTCAGACTGAAAAAATCTACAATACACAAAATTCTCTTTCTCTTAACAAAGAAAGAAAAAGTTCTTTAGAGCGTAATATTGAAAGATTCAATCAAGAACTTGAAGAACTTAAAGTTCAATTGACTGAATCCGAAAATACTGTGACTAAAGGCGATGATAACATTAAAGAAATTGAAGAAAAGATCCGGATAAAAGAACTGGAGCGAGGAAAAGTTGAAGATAAACTAAAAGAACAGGAATCGGCTCTTGAAGAAAAGAGAGTTCAACTTAAAGTTCAATCAGATGTTTTACTGGAAAAATTTAAAGAGATAACCGGAAAAGAAAACGAATTACACAACACAGAAGATTTGCTTAAGCAAAAGACAGAAGCAATAAATAAACTGAATGAAAAAATTCTTCTACTTACAAGCAATGTCGCCAAAACAGTTGGTTATCTTGAGGAACTTGGAAATGAAAAACAAGAAATAGGAAAAAGTCTAAAACAAGCTGATTCTCTCTTTTTAGCCAAGCAAAAAGAAAAAGAAGATTGCGAAAACGAACTTTCTGACTTAAAGGATAAAGAACTCGAAGATAAAAGCATAATTAAAAATCTTAGAGATAAAACTGAATTTATTCAATCACTGATAGATAATCTTGAAGGAGTTTCAAAGGGTGCTAAAGCTTTGCTCGATAATCAATCGTGGGCAAAAGGTGAAAGCACAATTCTTGCTCATATCGGTGACTCTGAGGAAAGATATCGGTTTGCTATTGAAGCAGCACTGAAGAATAATCTCAACAATATTCTTGTTGAAACTCTTGATGATCTGAAAAACGGAATAGAGTATCTGCAAAATAATGAAATTGGTAAAGCTTCGTTTTATATATCTGATTTAGCAGAAACAACAAACAAAGATATTGTTGATAAAATATCTGGCTATCTACAGAAGCGTAAGGCAAAGAAGATTGCACAGGAAAAAGGATTTTTAGGCTGGGCTAAGGATTTTGTTAAAACTGAAAACAAATGGATTTCATTCTTTAATAAAATTTTAGGCAATACTGCAATAGTTAATGATCTCGATAAAGCCTTTACTCTTTTCAAAAAATATCCTGGATTTAACTTTACAAATCTAAATGGAGATTATCTTAGTGCTGATGGTGTGGTTGAAGCCGGATCAGCTCCTCAGATTGATGCTACTATTTTTGGAAGAAAACATTTCCTTGAAAATTTAAGAAGAGAATTTCCCGTAAGAGAAAAACAGTTAGCAGAACTGCAGAATAAAATAAAAGAAACGGAAGAAAAAATAACTTCAATTGATCTTAAAGGTTTATCCGAAAAAGGAAGACTTCTAATAAACGATCTTAACAATGTGGATAAGCAGATTTCCCGTTTTGAATTTGAAAAACAAAAAGCCAATGATGAGGCTGAAAAAATTCAACAGGAAATTCAGGATCTTGCCGCAGAGGCTAATCTGTTCGATACAAAACGCAATCAACTTGAATCATTAATTTTTACCGAAAATAGCATTAGAGATGAAGAAGAACGCAAAAGAAGTTTGCTGGAAGAAAATTTCAAACTTAGGGAAAAAGAATTTAATTTAACAAAAGACTACATCAACGAGTTAAATCTTGAATTAGAGAGGCTGATCGGCGAAAAGAAAAACACTGAAAATGCTATCAAACGTGCTGAAGAGTCAATTTCAAATATTCGTAAATCAATTGAGAAGCGTGAAGCTGATATCAGCGATTCAACTAACGAAAGTGAAAATATTCTTTCTCTAATAAAAGAAAATCAAATTGTACTTTCCGGATTGGAAAAAGCCAAAGAAGAAATAATTGGAAGTGAAACTGAGATTGACGCGAGATATAAAGCGCTTCGTGCAGAAATGAGTGAAAGAGAAAACATTTTAAAAGCTTTAAGAATAGAACGAGATAGAATTTCAGAAGAAATTCATTTAACCGAAATGAGATTAAATGAGTTGAGTATTAAAACTCAAAATCTATACGAAAATATTGAAGAGAGTTATTCTCTTACACTTGAGAAAAAATCGTTTGATGATCTTGATACTTTTAATTTTTCAGAAAGAAGTAGTGAAGTTCATGATATCAAGCAAAAAGTAAAATCGCTCGGTCCGGTAAACTTGCTTGCTTATTCAGAGTATGAAGAGGAAAAAGAAAGACTCGATTTTTTATTGAAGCAAAGAACCGATTTGATTGATTCAGAAAAAGATGTAATACAAACTATTGAAGAAATAAATAATACTGCGCAAAAACAGTTTATGGAAACATTTGAAAAAATCAGGGAAAATTTTATAAAGACTTTCAGAACTTTGTTTGATCCGGGTGATGAAGCGGATTTACGGCTTGAAGAAAACGAGGATCCACTTGAAGCAAAAATAGAAATTATTGCAAAACCCAAGGGTAAAAGACCAACATCAATTGAGCTTCTCTCCGGAGGAGAAAAAACTTTAACGGCAATTGCACTGTTGTTTGCAATTTACCTTGTTAAACCAAGTCCATTCTGTATCCTCGATGAAATTGACGCTCCGCTTGATGATGCAAATATTGATCGCTTTACACGCATCCTACACGAGTTCAGTAAAAATACGCAGTTTATTGTAGTTACACATAACAAGCGTACTATGGAGGCTGCGCACATTCTTTATGGCGTAACAATGCAGGAAGAAGGTATTTCCAAATTGGTAAGCGTAAGATTTGATGAAGATATTGATGCTATCGCAGGATAAGATTAGAAAAGTATATGATTTTGATTAAGCTGGCAAAAATAATTTTATTTTTAGCGATAATTTTATTACCGGTTTTCTCCGTTCAGGCTCAATGGGTAAGCAATCCTGCGGTGAACACAAAGCTTGTTAATGGGCCCAAAGATCCGATCAACATTACTGCACTTGATGATAGAAACGGCGGCGTGTTCGTTTTTTGGGAAGATAAAAAATATGGAAATACCAGTGATATATTTTTTATTCACGTAAATGAAAACGGTGAAGTTAGTTTCAGAGCCGATGGGAAAACAGTTTCAACATTAATTGGAAACAAAGAAATTCCGGTTGCAGTTAATGATAATGATGGAAATGCATACGTTCTTTGGAAAGGTGCGGTGAAGGATAAACCGGATCAATTGTTTATTCAGAAGTTGTCAGAGAACGGCGAAAGATTATGGCGAAATGAAGGTCTGAATATTTCAGAAAATGAATTAGAATTACTTGATTACTCAATTGATATTAATCGAGGCGGAATAATCTGTGTTTCTTACCTTATGCGTGAACCGGGTTTTATTGGCGATTATTTAGTCGCTTATCAATTTCTTGATCAAAGCGGTTCATCTTTGCTCAAAAGTTCAGATGAATCAATATTATTCAAATCTAACAGTAGAAAAAGTAAAACTTCGGTTGTTGCTGATTATGAAGGCGGTGCTTTTGTTTTTTGGCTTGAGAACTTTTCAGGTAAAAGTGTTTTGCGTGCTTCCTATGTTGATGAAAATAATATTAAAAAATGGGGCAAAGAACCGGTTAATATTTCAAGCACGATTAATAATGTTTTGAGTTATACAGTTAATCGTTTTGGTAATTCGGTTTATCTTTCTTTTCAATATCAGGGACAGAAAAAAGAAATTCATCATCAGCTAATTACAAGAAATGGAAATCTCCCCTGGGGAACCGGTGGAAAGAGAGTAACATCATTAAATGGAAATCAGCTAAATTCTCAAACTGCTTTAATTGATTCAAGTATTTATGTAACGTGGACAAATGAATTTCAAAATGATAAAAATCTTTTCATCCAAAAGTTTGATAAGAACGGTAAGCCGCTGTGGAAGAAAGACGGCATCTCAGTTATTGATCTTAAAGGAGATCGGTTTGGACAAAAAATAACAAATGATGAAAAAGGAAATATAATTGTTGCGTGGATTGATAGAAGAGTAGATTCTGTTTACGGTAATATTTATGTGCAGAAAATTGATAGTCAGGGAAAATTAATGTGGGATAGTCTTTCTGTTGGTCTTGGTTCATTTCATAATTCGCAAAAAAGCTATTTAAATCTTATTCCTGACGGCGCCGGTGGTGCAATTGCAGTATTTAAAGAAAAGCGTGAAGGAAATAATGAAATCTATTCGCAGAAAGTTTTTGAAACAGGGACATATGCATCGCAGGTTCTCGCATTTTCAGCAAGTATAGAAGATGAAAAAATTAAATTAAGCTGGTACGCTGCAAATGAATCACCGAATGTATTTTACAATATTGAAAGAACTGTTCAATCAGATACGGGATTAGCTCACTGGAGTCTTATTGGAACTGTTGAAGCAAATGAAATTCGCTCCGTTAATTTTTATGAACTATTTGATGTGCCAAATACAAACGGGACTTTATATTACCGTATTATTCAAAAAGATGGCGAGGATGCATCAACTGTTTATGATCTCGTTAAGATAAATTATTTGGAATCTGCCAGCAGTATTGTGCTTGCGCAGAATTCACCGAATCCTTTCACGGATTCAACAACAATAAGTTTTTATTTGCCTGAAGATGAAAATGTTATATTAGAATTTTTTGACAGTAAAGTTGAACTGATTAAGGAAATACCAAAACAAAAATATTCTGCAGGTCGTCACGAAGTAATTTTTACAGATGAAAACCTTATACCGGGAATTTATTTTTACAAGTTCAAAGCTGGAAATTATATTGAAGTTAGAAAAATGGTGGTCAGTCCTAAGTGAAAAAACGTGAACTGAAAATATTTGTTGATTTCGATGGCACAATCACAGAGCAGGATATCGGCGACTCAATCTTTACAAAGTTTGGTGATAGTGAAAAAGTTCTTCCGGTGATTGATGATTTATTGAACGATAGAATTTCATCTCGCGAATGCTGGGATTTGCTTTGTAGTTCAACTCCGGTAATTGATAAGAATGAACTTGATACTTTCATTGATGGAATTAAAATAGATTCAACTTTTCATTCACTGGTTTCATATTGCAGAGAAAAAAATATTGAACTGGTTGTTCTAAGCGATGGCTTTGATTATTACATCGAAAGAATATTCATACGTGAGAATTTGAAGGGACTGAAATATTATGCAAATAATCTTTCACTTGATAATTCAGGAAAATTAATTCCCAGCTATCCGTTTTTTAATTCCGATTCTCCAACTTCGGCAAATTGCAAGAGAGATCATATACTTGATAACAGCAGCGATGATGATTATACATTTTACGTCGGCGATGGGAACTCGGATAAAGAATCGGCTCAGTATTGCGATTACATCTTCGCTAAAGATGGTCTCTTGAAATTTTGTGAAAAGGAAAGAATATCATATTCACCGTTTAAAGATTTTACTGGCGTTATAAAAAAAATTGATGATCTTATTACCGAAAAAAAATTACGAAAAAATCATCAGGCAGAATTGAAAAGACGTGCGGCTTATATAGTTGAGTGAAGTAAGAGTAAGAATTGAATAAGAAAAAAGATTAAGAGAAAGAGAAATAATTAAATGTCACAATTAGCAAAAAAGTTTTTTAGTTATAGAAGCTATACACCAATACCGTTTCTTATTCTTATGCTGGTATTTGAAAACGTTAACTTAACAACTTTAATTATAGGTTTTGTTATAGCACTTTGTGGGGAACTAATTCGATTGTGGGGTGTAAGCTGGGCTGGAAGCGAAACGAGGACAACCAGTGGTGTCGGCGGGACTATTTTAGTTATTAGCGGACCCTTCGCTTACGTTCGCAATCCACTTTATGTCGGAAATATCTTAATGTACTTTGGACTTGGCGTAATGTCTTATGCTTTGTTTCCTTATCTGCAGATAGTTGCACTTTTGTTTTTTGTTTTGCAATATCATCTTATTGTTAAAGAGGAAGAAGCTTTCCTTGCAAAGAAATTTACAAATGCGTATCAAAATTATTTGCAGAATGTTCCGCGGTTTTTTCCAAGATTGACTCCTTATAGAGTAAATGGAGTTGAACAACCGACATTCAAATTAAATATGGGGTTGAAATCTGAGACGCGAACATTGCAGGCATTCGTAACAGTTGCATTACTAATAATTATTAAATGGTATCTGAGAGTTAATAACATTTTTTAATGAGTAAAATAAAGAATAAAAATATTTTGATTATTGCCGGTGAAGTGTCTGGTGATCTTCATGCAGCGGCACTTGTTAAAGAATTAAAAACTCTTGATAGCGATATTAAACTATTTGGTATCGGCGGTGAAAAAATGAAAGAAGCCGGAGTTGAGATTATTTACCATCTCAACAAAATGGCTTTTATGGGATTTGCAGAAGTTGTTAAACATCTTCCTTTCATACGAAAAGTAAAAAGTGATATACTTAACGAAGTTGAAAAAAGAAAAACAAAATATGCAGTGCTGATTGACTATCCCGGCTTCAACCTGAACATAGCAAAGAAGCTTAAAGCAAATGAAGTTGATATAATTTATTATATCTCACCGCAAATTTGGGCATGGGGTAGTGGAAGAATAAAAAAAATTCGTGCACTTATAAAAAAAATGTTGGTAGTTTTTCCGTTTGAAGAAAAACTTTATAAGGAAAATAACATTGATGCGGCGTTTGTCGGTCATCCGCTTATTGAAAGATTGAATCAATATAGTTTTTTATCAAAAGATGAGTTGAAACAAAAATTTAATCTTGATCAATCAAAAGAAATTTTACTGATTCTACCCGGAAGTAGAAATCACGAAATAGAAGAAATATTTCCTGAAACAATTAAAGCGGCTTCTCGTTTAGCAGACGAGTTTAATTTACAGGTTGTAGTTGCTTGTTCTGCAAATCTTGATGAGGAATTGTTTGAAAAATATAAAGAGCATCATAGGTTTAATTTAATAAGAGGGTTTACCTATGATTTTCTTAAGAATGCAAAATTTGGAATTATAAAATCCGGTACATCAACACTTGAAGCAGGATTGATGCAGCTTCCGATGATCATTGTTTATAAGACAAGTGGTATTACATACCGAATAGGAAAATTTTTGGTTAAAGTTAAAAACATTGGAATGGCAAATATTATTCTTAACGAAAATGTTGTTCCGGAATTAGTTCAGGGAGATGTAAACTCAGATAAAATTTATAATGAAAGTAAAAGAATATTATCAGACGGTTCTTTATATGAAAAGATGAGATCAAAACTTGGTGAAATCAGAAAAAAACTTGGTGAGAAAAATGCTTCTGCAAATGCTGCAAAAGCAATTTATAATTTGATTAATGAAGCTTAAAGAAATAAAACAGAATACACTAAGATTTGTGGGGAATATATTCCTTACCTATAGTGTTGATTTATTGTGTAAGTCGTTGAGAATAAATTTTAGGAATAAAGATGTTATTGATCGATTAGATGAAAACAATCAGAATTATGTAATTGCTTTTTGGCACGAAACAATGCTGCTTTCTTGGTATTTGCATGGCAGAAAAAAAATTGCAGCGTTAACAAGCAAAAGCAAAGACGGAGATCTTCTTGCAAAGCAGCTTAAACATTGGGGTTATCAAGTGGTTAGAGGTTCAAGCAGCAAAGGCGGCGATGTGGCACTTGGTATTATGATTGATTACGCAAAAAATAAATATTCCATTGCAGTAACACCGGATGGACCTCGCGGACCGGTTCATAAATTTAAAGCCGGAGCTGTAATAGCTGCAAAAAAAAGCGGAATACCGTTGGTGCTTCTTGGAATTGGATTTAGAAAAAAGAAATTGTTGAAGAGTTGGGATAAATTTCATGTTCCATATTTCTTCACAAAGGCTAATGCCTTTTACTCGGAACCAATTATTGTCGATAAGAATTTAAGTTACGAAGAAACGTCTGAAATGATTTTAAACTGTGAAATGAAATTGATTGAACTGCAAAATGAAGCAGGAAGGTTTTCATAACAATGAATTTCTTAAGATTCATTCTGCTTCCTTTTGCACCTGTTTACGGATTTATTATCCGTTTAAGAAATCTGTTCTTTGACAAGAATATTTTTAAAGCTGTTCAGGTTAAATCAAAAATTATATCTGTGGGAAACTTAACAGTTGGGGGCTCAGGTAAAACACCAATGGTAATTTATCTTGTTGAATTTTTAAAATCATTTAACAAAAAAGTTGGTGTATTAAGCCGTGGATATGGAAGATCATCAATTGGTTATCTGCTCGTGTCAGATGGAACGAAAATGCTTTCAACAGTTGATCAATCCGGTGATGAAATGTATCACACTGCAAGTGAGACAAAGGTTCCAGCTGCGGTTTGTGAAAGGCGTGTTCAGGGAGCAAAAAGACTGATTAAGGATACAGGTGTTGATACAATTGTACTTGATGATGCATTTCAACACAGATGGATAAAGCGTGATATTGATCTTTTAATTATTGAACAAAATTTTTTCAATAAATATGATATGTTTGTTCATAATCATTTGCCGGCAGGAATTATGAGAGAAGGTTTTGACTCTATTAGCAGAGCCGATGTGATAATACTTAACAGAAAATTTTCTGATAAAGAAGAAATAATTCCTAAACGAAAAGTTTTCCTAAAAGATAAGAAGGTTTTTACTTCATACTATAAGGCAATCGGTTTTGTAGACGTTGCAAAAAATATTGAATACAGTATTAAAGAATTTGACGGACAGAAAGGATTGATCGTCTCAGGAATTGCTAACCCCGAATCGTTTCTAAAGGTTCTTAAACAATCGGGTGTCGAAGTAGATAATCAGATAATTTTTAGAGATCATAAAGAATATACATTAAAAGAAGTGCAGCGGATTCGTAAAGAATTTTATGCAACAAACTCTCACTCTGTTATAACAACGGAGAAAGATGCAGTTAAGCTTATCAAATACTCAATAGAATTTGATGATATTGATATCTTTTATTTGAAAATAAAATTATGTATGGATGAAGAAGAATCATTCAAACAATATTTAATTAATAAACTAAACGACTAATTATAATAGTCAGCTAAACGATAAAACACTACGGAGGTTATACAAATGGCTAAAACTCAGAAATACGTTTACTTCTTCGGAGGCAAAAAAGCTGAAGGAAAAGCCGATATGAAAGGGCTTCTCGGTGGTAAAGGTGCAAACCTTGCCGAGATGGTTAATATCGGTCTTCCTGTTCCAGCTGGATTCACAATTACTACAGAACTCTGTACATACTATTACGATAACAAAAAGAAATATCCTAAAGAGCTAAAATCTCAGGTTGTTGATGCTCTTAAAAAAGTTGAAAAGGAAATGGGCGCAGTATTTGGCGATCATAAAAATCCTCTTCTTCTTTCAGTGCGTTCAGGTGCACGTGCATCTATGCCGGGAATGATGGATACTGTTCTAAATCTTGGTTTGAATGATATTACTGTTCAGGCATTAATTGAAAAGACAAACAATCCTCGCTTTGTATACGATTCATATAGAAGATTTGTCCAAATGTATGGTGATGTAGTGCTCGGGTTGAAGCCTGTTGACAAGCACGAACACGATCCGTTTGAAGTTATAATGGATGCAAAGAAAGAAGCAAAGGGCATTACGCTTGATACCGAACTTTCAGCTGACGATTTGAAAGAATTAGTTGCTGAGTTCAAAATTGCAATTAAAGAAAAAACAGGAAATGATTTTCCTGATGATCCAATGGAACAGCTATGGGGTTCTGTCGGTGCAGTATTTAATTCATGGATGAATGAAAGAGCAATTGTTTACCGCAAGCTTAATAACATTCCGGCAAGCTGGGGAACTGCTGTAAACATTCAATCAATGGTATTTGGAAATATGGGTGAAGATTCCGGAACAGGTGTTGCATTTACCCGTGATCCTGCCACTGGCGAAAATGTTTTCTACGGTGAATATTTATTTAATGCCCAGGGAGAAGATGTTGTTGCCGGTACACGTACTCCTCTTCCTATTGCTCAACTTGAAAAAGAGTCTCCTGTACTTTACAAAGAACTTGATAAGTACAGAAAAATACTTGATAAACACTATAAAGATATGATGGACCTTGAGTTCACTATTCAGCAGGGCAAACTCTGGATGCTTCAGTGCCGTGTTGGAAAGAGAACTGGATTTGCGGCTATTCAAATGGCTGTTGATATGGTGAAGGAAAAATTAATAACTAAAGAACAAGCGATCTTAAGAATTGAACCTAATCAGTTAAATCAATTATTAAGACCAATCTTCGATATTGATGAAAAAAGAAAAGCAGTTGAATCAGGAAAACTTCTTGCTAAAGGATTAAATGCCGGTCCTGGTGCTGCATCGGGTAAGGTTGCATTAAGCGCTCAGGATGCAGAAGAGATGGCTAAGAACGGTGATAAAATTATTCTTGTAAGAATTGAAACTTCTCCTGAAGACATTAAAGGAATGGACGCTTCAGAAGGTATTCTTACAGCAAGAGGCGGAATGACCTCCCACGCTGCACTTGTTGCACGTCAAATGGGTAAGGTTTGTGTTGCCGGTTGCGGTGCATTGAAGATCAACTATAAAGAAAGAACAATCACTGTTGATGGAATGGATACCGTTGTTAGAGAAGGTGATTACATCTCAATAGATGGATCTACCGGTGAAGTGATTGAAGGAAAACTTGAAACCAAACCTTCTGAGGTAATTCAGGTTCTTATAACTAAAACTCTTGATGCAAAAGATTCAACGGTGTTCAATACTTACAACAGCTTAATGACCTGGGCAGACAAGATCAGAACAATGAAGGTAAGAACAAATGCTGATCAGCCTGATCAGTCATCAAATGCTATTGCTTTTGGCGCTGAAGGTATCGGACTATGCCGGACAGAACATATGT
>JALHTS010000454.1 GCA_022865965.1 Ignavibacteriaceae bacterium | reverse complement strand
GTAACTCATAAATGAACAAATAAGAATTAAATAAATGGCAGATCCAGAATATACCTTCTATCAGTCTTGCGTAATTCCTTATCGCATTAATAATGGAAATCTTGAAATTCTCCTTATCACTTCCTTAAGAAAAAAGAAGTGGATTGTTCCAAAAGGATTTGTTGAATTCAATCTTTCAGCTTTTGAATCGGCAAAAAAGGAAGCGTATGAAGAAGCCGGAGTTCAGGGAGCAAATGAAACAGTTGAGCTTGGCGAGTTTAAAGTTGAAAAAGGAGCAGGTATAACTATTGTAAAAGTCTATTCAATGGAAGTGACAAAGGAACTGGATACTTATCCTGAAATGAATATGCGAAAAAGGAAATGGCATTCTTTTAAAGATGCTCTTGAGAAATTAGAATTAACGTACCTAAAAAATTATTTAACTAAATTAGAAAAAATGGTAAGTCATTCCTGATCATCTGAATCAGTGATTATTTTTTGGACAGCCCCTAAAGCTACATTATAACTGAAACCGCGTGAAACAAGATAAGCTATTGTTTTCTGTTTTAGTTTTTTCTTATCACTTTCTCTTTTTGAAATAATATTTAATTTCTTTTCAGCAAGGGACAAAGCATTACTAATCTGATTTTCCGAATCGGAATATTCTTTTAATACATCCTCAACTATTTCAGCGGCAATACCTTTTTTGAATAATTCACTTTTAACTTTTAGCAATCCCCATTTTTTTCTGTTAATCTTTTCATCAGCAAACTGATTTGCAAAAGCAGAGTCATCAATTAATTCTTTTACAAGCAATTCATTAAGCACGTCATCAATTAATTCTTTTTCGTAATTCTTTTTTCTTAATTTAATTTCAAGTTCTCTTTTAGAATGGATACGTTTTGCAAGAAACGAAATTGCTTTTTGTCTGATATGATATTTTCTATTTTGCAGCACTAAAAAATCAAAACGGTCTTTGGAAATTTCAGATCCTTTCCTAAGACCGCTTTTAAGTAATACTTCGTATGAAAGAAAAAGTTTTTCGCTGTTATCCAAATAAATTATTACAGTTTCATTATCCTTCTTAACTATTCTTTCAATAATCATTTTAAATAAGAGAAACTACTTGCTCTTCTTTCCTTTTGATTTTTCATCTTCTTTCACTTCAGGAGTATCGGTTTGTTTAGAACCAGAGAATCCAAGTTTTTCCCGAACTTCCTTATCAAGTTTATTCATAAAGTCAGGATCTTCAAGCAATTTTTGTCTGAACTGTTCTCTGCCCTGAATCCTTTCTTCACCGTAAGTAAACCAGGCGCCGCCTTTCTTGATAAATCCGAGTTCAATTCCCAGATCAATCAAATCGCCGGTTTTGCTGATTCCTTCGTTATAAAGAATATCAAATTCAACCTGTTTGAAAGGTGGAGCAACTTTACTTTTAACAATTTTAACTTTTGTTCTGTTACCAATTACGTTTTCACCTTCTTTAATTGCAGCTATTCTTCTGATATCAATTCTAACCGAAGCGTAAAATTTAAGTGCATTTCCACCGGTTGTTGTTTCAGGATTTCCAAACACAACACCAATTTTACTTCTGAGTTGATTAATAAATACAACGGCAGTTTTAGACTTTGAAATTGCTCCAGCTAGTTTTCTTAATGCCTGAGACATTAATCTTGCCTGAACTGCCATAGTAGCATCGCCCATTTCGCCTTCAATTTCAGAACGCGGAACTAAAGCAGCAACTGAATCAATTACAATAATGTCTAGCGCATTACTCCTGACAAGTGTATCTGTAATCTCAAGAGCTTGTTCACCATAATCAGGTTGTGAGAGTAGTAGATTTGCAGTATCAACACCGAGTCTTTTCGCATAATGAACATCGAGTGCATGCTCGGCATCAATGAAAGCTGCAAGTCCGCCCATTTTCTGAGCTTCAGCTATAATGTGAAGACACAAAGTAGTCTTACCGCCTGATTCGGGTCCATAGACTTCAGTAACTCTACCTCTTGGAATCCCACCGATACCAAGTGCATAATCCAAAGAGAGTGCACCGGTTGGTATAGCTTCGATGGGATTAATTACACCATCGCCAAGTTTCATTATTGAACCTTTGCCGTAAGTTTTTTCAATACCGGCAATTGTGTCCTCAATTATCTTCAGCTTTTGTTCTTTTTCAGTACTCATAACTTTTACCTCAGTTTAAATTATATGTTTTAATTTCAAAATATTTTGATCCGCTTTTATGCAACTCACTTCTATATAATACTATTTTATCTGCTTCAGATTTTATTGGTTCGAAACTAAAGTCATTAAAACTATTTAAAAAATCTGAACCCGGATATTTTTTAATTCTTAACAGAGTAAGATGCGGTTTGAATTTTCTTTTCTCTTTTTCGATAGCGTACTTTATGAGTTCCTTATTAAGACTATCCACAATATCATCAACACTTGAATCTAATTTAAGAGAAGACCAGAGAATCCGCGGAACACCATCCCGAAAAAAGAAACCAAATTTATTTATTTCACATTTTATTTTATTAAAACTTTCAAGAAATAACAAATTTATTTTTATATCGGATAATAACTCCTCTTTAATATCTCCGATAAATTTTAACGTAACATGAATCTTTTCTTTCGGTTCCCAACGGTAATTTATTTCATCATCACAAATTGTTCTTCGCATTTCGAACAAAATATCTTTAACATAATCAGGAATTTCAAGCGCAATAAAAAGTCTAATCATCCAGAGAAATTCCTAATAAATTTCTTCTGATCATATCAAGTGCAGCCTGAGATGCTCTTTTCTTGTTAATCAATCTGTCATTACCGAACAAAAATTTCTTAGCAGAACATACTTTTTCATCACAATAGCCAATATAAACCAAACCAACGGGCTTATCTGTAGTTGCACCGGTTGGACCCAGAATACCTGTAACAGAAATTCCTATACCAGCACCGCTTGTTGATCTAACTCCCTCTGCCATTTGCATCGCAACTTCCTGACTTACTGCTCCGAATTCTGTAAGCGTATCCTCATCAACTTTAAGAATTTCAACTTTTGCAGCATTGCTGTACGAAATAACTCCACGTTCAAAATATTTACTGCTTCCGCTTATATTTGTAATCAAATTACAAATACTTCCACCGGTACAGGATTCAGCAATTGCAAGAGTAAGGTCTCTTTCTTTCAATAATCTTCCAACGGTTTCTTCTAATTTTTCTTCACCTCTTGCATAGACATATCTACCGACTTTTCCTCTTATTTTCTGTTCAATTTCCATAAGTTTATTTTTTGCATTTTCTTCATTATCAGTTTTAATGGTAACTCTTAATTTTACACCAAATGCTGAAGGAAGAAATGCAAGTTCGGCGCC
>JALHTS010000050.1 GCA_022865965.1 Ignavibacteriaceae bacterium | reverse complement strand
TCCGAAAAACTCTCCCGAAGCAGACTGCTGATAAAAAAGATTTTAATCATTTTTCAGGAGTATGTAATGAAAACCTTTCTACAAACTTTATTTTTCTTTTTGCTGGTAATGCAAATGTGTTTTGCACAGGGCGTAGGTATTAATACCACTGGTGCAGCCGCTGATGCCTCGGCAATGCTTGATGTAAGTTCTACAACCCAGGGGTTCTTACTACCAAGAATGACTGCAGCCCAGAGAACAGCAATATCATCTCCGGCAGCGGGGCTGCTTGTTTTTCAAACAGATGGTACTTCCGGTCTTTATTATTATGATGGTTCAGCGTGGAATTTAATTAGTGCTTCTGCCGAGCCCCTTGCCATTGGAGATTTTTACCAAGGAGGCATAATTTTTTATTTGGATGGTACTGGTCAGCACGGACTTATTGCAGCTCAATCCGACCAAAGTGCAGGTATTCAATGGTTTAATGGTACTTTTGTAACAACAGGAGCTACAGGAGATGGTGTTGGAGCTGGTGCAGCAAATACCACTTTAATTGTTTCTGTTCAAGGGGCAGGGAGTTATGCAGCGCAGCTTTGTAATGACTTAACTTTAGGAGGATTTTCCGATTGGTACCTGCCCTCTAAATTTGAACTTAACTTAATGTTTGAGCAAAGAACGACAATTGGTGGTTTTGGCAGCGGCTCTTATTGGAGTTCTACTGAGGTCAACACCTGGGACGCGTGGAAGCAGGCCTTTGACCTTGGGGGTCAGGCCTTCATCGGTAAGAACTTCGGATTCCGTGTGCGTGCAGTTCGGGCTTTTTAATCCCGTTAGATAAAAAAACTATCTTACGGGACAAGCTATTTAGTTCTGTTTTGCTATAACAATATTTATTTGGAGAAATAAATGCAACCTTTAAAAATCAATCTAAAATTAACATTTCAGATGATGTTTATTCTGGCTGTTTTAAGTAATCTGATAATGGCGCAGGGAATAACAATTAAAAGCGGAACAACAATTACCTGCGGTTCTGCAACAATAACATTATCCGGCAACTGGAGCAACTCCGGCACTTTTAATGCAGGTACAGGAACAGTTATATTCAACGGTACGAGTGGAAATCAGACAATCACAAATTCATCAGGAGAGACTTTCTATAATCTCACTGTAAATAAATCAAGCGGAGATGTGCAACTTGCAAACAATGCTTTATTAAATAGCACGCTAACGTTAACAAGCGGAGACCTTGATTTGAACGGGAAGGTACTTTCACTCGGAACCACCGGAAACCTTATCGAAACAGTCGGTAACTGTGTGAAAGGTGCAAGCGGAACAATAACAGCTACACGCACATTAGACGCCCCGTCATCAGAAAATGTAGCCGGAATGGGTGCGGAAATTACTTCTTTGACAAATCTTGGAAGTACAAGTATCACTCGTGGACACGTGGTACAAACTGGTAATTCTAATAATAGTATTTTAAGATATTTTGATATTACCCCCACAACAAATACCGGGCTTAATGCAACTTTGGTATTCCATTATGATGATGGTGAATTGAATTCATTAATCGAATCAGAACTTATATTATTCAAATCTATAGACGGTGGAATAAATTGGACAATGATGGGTGGAACCGTACATACAACAAACAATACCGTTACACTTGCCAACCTTGATGGATTTTCAAGATGGACACTCGGTGCAAGTTCATTACCATTGCCAGTTGAGTTGATATCCTTTACAGCAAATGTTAATAATAACTTTGTTGAATTAAACTGGCAAACAGAAACAGAGGTTAATAATTAAGGTTTTGATATAGAACGCTCTGTTAGTATAGGCGTATGGTCGAAGATAGGATTTATTGAAGGACACGGAAACAGTAATTCGCCAAAGTCATATTCATTCACAGATAACAATCCTCTTGGTGGAAGTAAATTTAAATACAGATTAAAACAGATAGATAATGATGGAACTTATGAATACTCAGATATAGTTGAGGTTGAAATTGTTCCAACGGAATTTGCATTGTATCAGAATTATCCGAATCCATTTAATCCAAGCACTAAGATAAGATACCAACTACCGAAGGAAAGTAAAGTGATAATAAAGTTATATGATATACTTGGTGCAGAAGTTATAACACTGTTAAATGAGAAGAAAGAACCGGGGTTATACGAAGTTGTTTTTAACGCACATCACTTACCAAGCGGAACTTATATATATAGAATAGTCGCAGATGGTTTTGTTGAAACTAAGAAGATGATACTTCTTAAATAGCATCGTTCAAAACATTTAGTAAATATTCAGGGATAGAGTAATCTATCCCCCTTTTATGTTGTTAAACTATTCAGTAACACAAGGGGAAGTACCTGAGTTAAAAATTGTAAACGGTTTTTAAAACTGTTGCAAGTCTTATTTTATTATAAGTTAATATATATTGAATATGATATTTAAAATAAAATTATATATTTAATTTACCTAAAAGACTTATTAGTTATAAGAAGATCTAAAAAGCGATCAAGCTTCAGAAAAATTAGTACTTGTGAGTTCTAAACAGAATAAAAATATATTTCAGGATTTTTCTTAGAAAATCTTCAATTTCATCAAATATATTTTGCACATTTCCCAAATAAGTAATAAGTTATCACTAGTTCCTTTTATATCTGTTTAGTTTTTTTTCATTCCTAAGTTTAAAATTGTTCTTTTTTAAATAACATTTTTCTCACCAACACTAGGAGTCATATGAAAAATAAATTACTAATCTTCGCAACTTTTGCTTCACTGTTTTTCTTTTGTACACAAGCAATGTATGCCCAAGGTGTAACAACATCGTCACTTAATGGAATTGTGCTTGATACAGAAGGAAATCCATTACCAAATGCAAATGTTATTGCCATTCACGTTCCTAGCGGAACTCAATATGGTGCTTCCACAAGAAGCAACGGTCAGTACAATATTCAAAATATGAAGATTGGAGGACCATATACTATAACAGTTTCCTATGTCGGATTCAGCAAAGAAACTGTCGAAAATACTTATCTCAACTTAGGCCAACAAGTACGTCTGGATTTTGAGCTTAAAGTTGAAGCCGTTGCAGGCGGCGAGGTCATTGTGATGGGAGAGAAAGATGATATTTTTGACAGCAATAGAACTGGTGCCGAGACTGTTATTAATCCAAGGGACGTAGATATGCTTCCTTCCATTAAAAGAAGTACGAGAGATTTAACTCGACTCGATCCCAGAAGCGACGGTAATTTTAGTTTTGGCGGCAGGAATTGGCTATATAACAATATTTCTGTTGATGGTTCTTACTTTAATAATCCTTTTGGATTGGACGATCCCGCTCCCGGCGGACAGACCAATGCCGAACCATTGCCTTATGATGCCGTAGAACAAGTGCAAGTATCTATTGCGCCATTTGATATTCGGGAGGGTGGATTCACAGGCGCTGGTGTTAATATTGTAACTAAAAGCGGAACAAATAATTTTCAAGGCTCCGTTTATAGTTTTATTAAAAATGAAAGTATGATTGGTACGGAAATAGGTGATACTAAATTACTCAATCCAGATTTAACATTTAATCAATCTGGCGTCACAGTTAGCGGACCAATTATACCCAATAAACTTTTCTTGTTTGTTAATGGTGAGATTGTTAGAAGAGAAGATCCGGGTTCTGATGCATTTTCTGCTGATACTGACAGTGATCCGAGCAATAATGCACCGGGTGTTAGCAGGGTCCAAAGTTCTATTATGGATTCGATAAGACAAAGAATGATTTCTGTATAT
>JALHTS010000049.1 GCA_022865965.1 Ignavibacteriaceae bacterium | reverse complement strand
CATTATTCCTTTATCAACAGAACAACTGAATAAAATTCTTCTGCTGTTAACCACTCCGGTTATTTTCATTCCCGGTAAAAGATTTTTTACTGCTTTCTGGAAAAACTTACGCCATCTTACTGCAGATATGAATTCACTTGTTGCAATTGGAACCGGTTCGGCTTATTTGTTCAGTCTTATTGTAACACTTTTTCCTGAAATGCTTTTTTCACATCACCATGAAGTTCACGTTTACTATGACACTACTGCCGTTATAATAACATTAATACTTATGGGTAAGTGGCTTGAGACTCGTGCGAAATCCAGAACAGGAAATGCTGTAAAAAACTTGCTTGAGCTTCGTCCAAAAACTGCATTAGTTATAATTGCTGGTAAAGAACTTGAAAAGCAAATTGATGATCTGCTGCCTGGCGATATTGTAATTGTAAAACCGGGAGAAAAAATTCCTGCGGATGGAAAAATCGTTAAAGGATATTCTACAATTGATGAATCAATGGTAACTGGCGAAAGTCTTCCCGTTGAAAAAGATATTGGTGCGAAAGTAGTTGGTGGAACAATAAATAAAACAGGAACATTTGAATTTACAATTAATGAAGTAGGGCCAAATTCAGTTCTTGGACAAATAATTAAACTTGTTGAAGATGCTCAAGGGTCTAAGGCCCCAATCCAGCAATTAGCAGATAAAGTTGCCTCGGTATTTGTGCCTGTCATAATTCTCATAGCAATATTCACTTTTATAGGATGGCTTCTATTCGGAGTTACTAACCAATTCAACATTGCATTGGTAAACTTTATTGCTGTGTTGATAATTGCATGTCCGTGTGCTTTGGGACTTGCAACTCCAACGGCATTAATTGTTGGAATGGGCAAGGGCGCACAAAAAGGAATTTTATTTAAAGATGGAGAAAATCTGGAAAGATTTCATAAAGTAAACACTATAATATTTGATAAAACGGGAACACTTACAAAAGGCAATCCTGAAGTAAAAAATATTATTACTTTTGATATTTCTGAGGAAACTCTTTTATCATTCATTATTCCTGCTGAAAAAAGATCAGAGCATCCATTAGCAAAAGCTATTGTTGATTATTCTTCACGAAAAAAGATTTCTGTAAAGAGTTTAGTTTCATTTGAAAGCCTAACGGGTTTTGGTATCAAAGCAAAGGTTGAAGAAAAAACAATTCTTATCGGTAACGAAAAATTAATGAATGATAATTCGATTAACTTATCAATGATTAAAGATAAATTTGATGAGCTATCTAGCAAGGCAATGTCTGTAATTTTTGTTGCAATAGAGAATAAGGTCAGAGGATTAATAACAATAGAAGATCCTGTTAAAGACAATGCAGTGGATGCAATCAAAAAAATAAAAAATATGGGAATAAAACTTGTGCTATTGACCGGCGACAATTTCAAAACGGCAAAAGCTATTGCTGAAAAAGTTGGAATTGATGAATTCCGTGCAGAGGTTTTACCTTCAAATAAAGCAAGAATAGTTTCGGAATTTCAAAACAAGAATAATATTGTAGCAATGATCGGCGATGGTATTAACGATGCGCCTGCACTTGCACAAGCAGATGTTGGTGTGGCAATTGGAACAGGAACGGATGTTGCTATTGAAACTGCGGGCGTAGTTCTGATGAGCGGTGATCTTAATGGTGTTGTTAATTCTATTAAACTCTCTAAAGCGGTTATAAAAACAGTAAAACAAAATCTTTTCTGGGCGTTTATTTATAATGCTATCGGAGTTCCGTTAGCAGCTTTCGGATTACTTAGTCCTGTGTTTGCAGCGCTTGCAATGTCGCTCAGTTCTGTTTCTGTAGTTAGTAACTCTTTAAGACTAAAAAAGAAGAAAATATAGAACTACATTTTCGGTAATCGTTCCAGGTAAGAACTATTACTCAGAATTGCAAAAGCATTAATTTTCCTGAGTTCATTAAGGTTAAGGCAATTCATGTAACTCATAGAACTTTTCAATCCATCAGAAATAGCATTAATCACATTCTGGACAGCGCCTTTATAAGCAACCATTGTTTCTTCACCTTCAATAAATTCATTTCTCATCTTCACACCAAAAGAAGCAGAACCCCTATACTTTTTCCACAACTGTCCCTGGTACTTAATAACTTCACCAGGTGTTTCTCTTGTACCCGAGAGCATTCTTCCAAGCATTACAATATCGGCACCGAGAGCAATAGCTTTTACAACATCACCCGGAGATTTTATTCCGCCATCTGCAATAATTTTTATTTTCAGTTTTTTATTTTCTCTTGCAAAGTAAGTGTTCAATAGCGAAGAAACCTGACCAATGCCAATACCTGTTTGAATCGATGTAGTGCAAACACTTCCGCTTCCAATACCAACTCTTACTGCATCTGCTCCCACATCCTCAAGCTGTTGAAGCGTAGAACCATGAGCAATATTACCAACAATAAGTTTGGCTGATTCAAATTTTTTCCTGATCTGCTCGGTTTTTTTAAGAACTTCTTTATTATTAGCATTTGCTGTATCAATACAAATAACATAATTGCATGAGACAAGTTTCTCAATCGTTTTTAAGCCTGTTGTAACTGATATCGAAACGCCTTTAATTCCTCTTACGCTTTTTCCATTGGAAAGAACTTCATCGAGTGAAGAATCAAAACGATTAAGTATGCCAAGACAGCCAAGGTTTGATAATTCCTTTGCCATTTCTATTCCGGTAACAGTATCCATCGGACTAGAAATAACGGGCACAGATAGTTTTAATCCGAGAAAACTACAATTGGTTAGTGCTTCTGTTCGTGACTTTATCCGTGATATTTCTGTAGGTATTAAACTAATATCATCGTAAGTAAGTGATTGGTGAAATTCATTAAGAGCTTTTTTTGTATAGACTTTCATTTTTATTCCATAATAATTTTAAGTGTTTATCAAAGATTCCATTTCATCAAGAATCTCATTCATTTTTTTTGTAACAGCTAAAACAGGTTCCGGAGAATTCATATCAACTCCCGCACTTTTAAGAATGTTGATTGGATAATCAGAACTACCTGCTTTTAAGAAATTCAGATATTTATTAATTGCTTTCTCTCCATCGTTCTTCACAAGATTTGCAAGTACCTGCGAAGCTGCAAATCCTGTTGCATACTGATAAACATAAAAGTTATAATAGAAATGAGGAACGCGCGCCCAGGTATATTCTTCTTCGTTATCAATCACCATTGCCGGTCCCCAGTATTTCTGATAAACATCTTTATACATCTTACATAACACATCCAGTGTTAACGCTTCACCTTTCTCAGTTCTATCATACGCCTCCGTTTCAAATTCAGCAAACATTACCTGTCGATAAAATGTTGATGTGATATTATTCAGATATTTTTCGAGAAGAAAAAGTTTTTCGGCTTTAGAACTTGATTTACTTATGAGATAATCTAGCAACAACGATTCATTAAAAGTTGAAGCCACTTCTGCAAGAAAGATTGAATAGTTTGCATAAGTATATGGTTGAGTCAATCCGGTATAATATGAATGCATATTATGACCCATTTCATGCGTAAGAGTGAAAACATCATTTAATAAATCTGTCCAGTTTAATAAAACATAAGGATGAACATCGAATGTAGTACCTGATGAATACGCTCCGCTTTTCTTAGCCTGGGTTTCATAAACATCAATCCATCTATTTTCAAACGCTGTTTTAAGTGCATTCAAATAATCATCACCCATAACTTTAAGAGAATTCAGCACAATATTTTTCGCTTCATCGTAAGAGTATTTTTTATTATCAGCTTCTTCAAATAAAGTCACATAAGCATCGT
>JALHTS010000453.1 GCA_022865965.1 Ignavibacteriaceae bacterium | reverse complement strand
GCACCGAAAATACCAGATTTAATTTTACTTTCACCTAAATTCATTTTCAATCTAGCAATAAACTTTTCGTATAATGGAATTGCTTCTTCCGGTCTGGCAGCTTCAATAAAGCTTGGTCTGTTTCCTTTTGCTGTTTCACCATATAAAGTAAACTGAGAAATAACAAGCGCTTCACCATTAATATCTTTTATTGAAATATTTATTTTGCCTTCAGCGTCTTCAAATATTCTAAGGTTAGAGCATTTATCAGCAACAAAGTTAACATCAGTTTCAGTATCACCGATTTTAATTCCTAAAAGAATCACCATTCCTTTACCTATTTCAGCTTTATAGTTTTCCTCAGTAATATGGACTCCTGCTTCACTAACTCGCTGAACTACTGCTTTCATTTAAAGTTCTCCGGAAATAATTCTTTCAATATTCGAGTAATCTTTAAAGATGTTAATTTTAGTAAAGCCATTCAACTTTAACATATCTGCCACTTTTTGATGATGCCCTTTTCCCAATTCAAAAAATAACTTTCCACTATTATTTAATATTTGTTTTGATACCGAAATTATTCTTTCATAAAAACTATAACCGTCAGAATAATCCGTCAATGCAACAGCAGGTTCATAAACTCTCAATTCAGGCTCGAGGCTTTTAAAATCTTCTATAGAAATATAAGGCGGATTTGAAATAATTAAATCAAATTTCCCTAATGATTCCGGATTATCTTTTTGAATATCAAACTTCTTTATTTCCAATCTGTCATCAACATTATTTTGTTTTGCGTTAAGTTCGGATAAAGTTAATGCATCTTCGTTAATATCTATTCCAAGAACAAAAGAATCAGGAAGATTTTTAAGCAGTGCAATTGAAATATTTCCGCTTCCAACACCAATATCCAAAATTTTAATTCTTTTTGAAATCTCTGCTTGTTTTATCACATATTCAACAAGAAGCTCTGTTTCCGGTCTTGGAATTAAAACTGATGAGTTGACCAAGAATTTCAAACCGTAAAATTCAACGTGCCCGACGATATACTGTAGAGGTTCGCGCTTGGTTCTTCTTTTCAGATGCTCTCTGTATTTATTTAATTCATCATTGTTAAGAGGTCTGTCGTAAAGAAGATAAAGATCGAGTCTTTTACAATTAAGAATATCAGCTAAAAGAAGTTCGGCATTAAGACGTGATGATTCAATTTTATACTTTTGAAGATATTCATCGGATAATTTTATTGCTTCAAGAACTGTTAGCATATAATTAATTACTTATCGATAAATATTTTATAAATAAGATATCCGAAGTTTATTTGTGTAAGACCAAATGTTATCCCGCTTATTAAATCAAATTGACTGGTTCTGTCTTTATACTTTACATCACCGGTGCGTAAATATTCGTCGTAATTGTGATCAGCTTTTATTTTATAGTACGCTGAAGTTGCACCCAGTGCGATCATAGAACCAAATAGAATTTTAGAAAAGCTTTTATCGAAGAAACTTTCTTTTTTCATTTCTCCTATAAAATCAAGAGAAACATTAATTTTTGACATACGCTGATCAATCAATATTTCTTTTTCAGCATATCCGCTTTTTCTAAGAACTATTCTATCAAAATTATATGGTAGAATTAATGGAGTATAACCAAGAAGGGAATCGCCTACAATTACCTGAACATCCTGCGGATCAGAATCAATTAATGTTCCACTTAAAAAACTAAAATTCAGTTGTTTGGTCTCACAAGAATCAAGCTGAAAGGAATCTGAAAAAGATTTTGTATTCCACCTGCTGCTGTTTTCTTTAACTGTAATATTATAGAATCCTTTTCCTAATTGAATTTTATTTTGATCAATAAATTCAAGGGAGTCATTTATAGTAACTATAAAGCCTGGAACATCTGAATTAATTACAATTCCGGTTTCACATTCCTGTGAAAATGACGAAGTCGAAAGTAATATTATAATGATAAGACTAATTAATAATTTCATAAGCTCTAACCATACCACTATCGAAGCCAATAAATAAAATGTTATTTCTAATTGCCGGAGTCATTTTTACTCTTGCATCCAATTCAATTTTACTTTTGAGTTTCCCATTTGTTTTATCAATAATCAATACAGATTTAAATAAATCCGAAATGATGATTCGATTATCAGTTAT
>JALHTS010000048.1 GCA_022865965.1 Ignavibacteriaceae bacterium | reverse complement strand
TTGATGAATTTGTTAAATCAAAATCAGAAACTGATGCTACATGCTGCTTAAAATTACGTAGTACTTTTTTGGTGGACTGCTCGGTTATTTCAATTCCAAGTTTAAGACCGGCTTCAAAGGAATTTCCCTTTTTATGAAAGACAAGTTCCTTGTAAGGAATTTTGTAAAGGAAGTAACCTTTAAAACTTTCTCCATCTTTAACTATATGAAGTTCAGAATCAATAGGATTTAACTCAGGAAGAAAGCCGCGTTGGGCGAAAGTAAAAACAGGAATTAGTATTAAAAGAAGAAAATATTTTTTCACTTTTTATCCGAAAAATGGACTTAAACTTAGTTCCATACAAGTGAACGAAAAAGCAAGTATTAAATAATGCCCAACTTTATTTTTGATAATAAAACAATTTTTAACTGTTCATATTATTTAGAAAGTCCTTATTAGTCTTAGTCCCTCTCATTTTATCAAGTAAGAATTCCATGGCTTCAACCGGATCAAAATCACTTATAATTTTTCTGAGTATATATATTTTTGCAAGATCGTCTTCTTTCAGAAGCAGATCTTCTCTTCTGGTTCCCGTTCTATTAACATCCATTGCAGGGAAAATTCTTCTATCACTTAAATCTCTGTTAAGAACTAATTCCATATTTCCCGTGCCTTTGAATTCCTCAAAGATCACATCATCCATTCTGCTGCCTGTATCAATAAGTGCAGTAGCAATAATGGTTAAGCTGCCGCCGTCCTCTGTGTTTCTTGCTGCGCCAAAAAATCTTTTTGGTTTGTGCAGAGCATTTGAATCAACGCCGCCCGAAAGAATTCTACCACTATGAGGAACAACAATATTATGAGCGCGTGCTAATCTTGTGATACTATCTAAAAGAATAATAACATCTTCATTTGCTTCAACAAGTCGTTTAGCTTTTTCAATAACCATATCTGCAACCTGAACGTGTCGCTCTGCAGGTTCATCAAATGTAGAGCTTATAACTTCAGCTTTAACTGATCTTTCCATATCCGTAACTTCTTCAGGACGCTCATCGATTAATAATATAATAAGTTTAACTTCAGGATGATTTCTTGTGATTGAATTAGCAATTTTCTGAAGAAGAATTGTTTTACCACTTTTGGGTGGTGATACTATTAATCCTCTCTGCCCTTTACCAATAGGACTTAACATATCCATAATTCTCATAGCGTATTCACCGGGAGCAGATTCCAGAATAAGTTTTTTTGTTGGATAAACAGGAGTCAGGTTATCAAATAAAGTTCTTTCACGAATGTCTTCAGGGGCTAGTCCATTCACTGCTTCAACTCTGAGCAGAGCAAAAAATCTTTCACCTTCTTTTGGAGGCCGAACCTGTCCGCTAACAAAATCTCCCGTCCTTAGACTAAACTTTTTAATTTGAGAAGGAGAAACGTAGATATCGTCCGGTGAAGGTAAGTAGTTATAGTCTGAAGATCGAAGAAAGCCATAGCCATCGGGCAAGACTTCAAGAACTCCTTTTGAGAAGGTCAATCCGTCTTTGGCGGTTTGCGCTTCCAAAATTTTAAAGATGAGTTCTTGTTTCCTTAGATCGCTGTAGCCTTCTATATTAAGATCTTTGGCTAAATCATTGAGTTCAACGATTTTTTTTGACTTCAGTTCTGAAATATCCATTGGCATAAGTTAACCCTAAAATGATATTATAAATGTGAATTAAACAATTATTTGAAATAATAAAAATTTATCCTGAAAAGCTCTTGGGGTTTCAAATTCTTTATTTTGTTGATTGGAACAAGAGGCTGAACCAAACATAAAAGAAGCATAAGAGAAAGTCAAGTGTTTCATTTGCTTAGAGCTAATTTTATTTCGCCAAGCAAATACATACTTCCGAGCACTACAAGACAATTATCCTTGCTGCCTTTTAAGAACCCCTGAACACAATCAACTGCATTTTTACAAACTTCAACTTTTGCCCCTAATTCGTGCGCAATACTGATTAATTGCTCTGTTTGTGCACTTCTTTCATAATCAATTTTTGTAATAAATATCTGATCAAAAAGCGGTAAAAGAGGTTTAAGCATACCGGGAATATCTTTATCTCTCATAGCACCAAACAATAAAATTTTCTTTTCATATAGGCTGGATTCTTTTCTAAACTCAGATAAAAAGGCAATAATTCCTTCAGGATTGTGTGCTGAATCAAAAATAACCGTCGGTTTTTGATGATAATATTCATATCTTCCTTGAATGCCAGTATTAACAATTACGTTTTTTATTCCCTTTCGAATAACACTTTGATCATCGAGTTGAATGGTTTTTGTAACCATAAGCCCGGCTAAAGCAGCATTATACTTTTGATAATTTCCTTTTAACGGAATTACCCAGTCAATCAGTTCAAGTTCTTCAGTATAAAGTTCTAAACGGTCTCCCTTTTCAAGAGTATAATCTTCAATCTTAAATATCTGACTGCTTAACTGTTTACACTTTTCATCAATAACTTTTTCTGCTTCGGCAGGAAGTAAACCAAGAAATACTTTTGCTCCTTTTTTTATTATCTCTGCTTTTTCATAAGCAATGCTTTCAATTCTATTTCCCAGAACATTTGTATGTTCAAGACTTATTGAAGTAATAACGCAAGCTAAAGGCTTTAAAACATTTGTTGCATCAAGCCTTCCGCCAAGTCCGGTTTCTATAACTGCGTAATCAACATTCATATCTGTAAAGTATTGGAAAGCTAGTGCAGTAGTAACCTCAAAAAAAGTAAGTTGAAATTCATCAATAAATGCTTCGTGTTTATTTACAAAATCAGCAATGTATTCATCATCAATCTGCAAACCATCAATTGTAATTCGTTCATTAAATTTTACGAAGTGCGGTGAAGTATAAAGTCCGACTCTGAAATTATTTTCCTGAAGAATGCTTGCTATAAAAGCAGCAGTACTTCCCTTTCCGTTTGAACCTGCGATATGAATTACTTTAAGTGAGTACTGTGGATTGCCCAAGTAATCCAGAAAACTTTTTATATTCTCTAAGCCTAATTTAATACCGAATGTATGAAGTGCAAATAATTTATCTAAGGCTTGTTTATAATTAATCATAATACTTAAATAATGTAAGAAGCTGTCAATTCAGAAATCTTTTTATAATTATTTTCTTTGCAGAATTGTTCTAGTTCATTTATAATTCTTCCTGGTGCAGTTGGATCGATAAAATTTAATGTACCAATCTGAACTGCTGAAGAACCTACAATCATAAATTCAATAACATCTTTCCAATTCATAATACCACCAACACCAATTATCGGAATATCAACATTGCGTGAAATTTCCAAAACTTTAGCTAAAGCAACCGGCTTGATTGCAGGACCGGAGAGCCCTCCATTCACGTTGAATATTTTTGGTCGTCTGGTCTGAATGTTAAAAGAAGTTCCTACCAAAGTATTAATAGCTGATACAGCATCTCCACCAGCATCTTTTACTGCCTGAGCAAATTCAGAAATGTATGAAACATTTGGAGAAAGCTTTATAATAATAGTTTTATCGGTAACGGCGCGAACTGCTTCTGTCACTTTTGCAACTGCTTTAATGTCATTGCCAAATGTTAATCCGCCATCTTTAACGTTAGGACAGGAAACATTTATTTCAAACGCTTTGATTGTTTCTTCACTGTCAAGAATTTTTGTACACTCAACATATTCTTCAACTGTTGATGCAGCTATGTTACAAATAAGAGGA
>JALHTS010000452.1 GCA_022865965.1 Ignavibacteriaceae bacterium | reverse complement strand
TGTTTGATATATTCTGTTCAAAAAAATTAGCAGCAGTAAGTTGAAAATATCTTATAAGATTTCGTCTTGGCATTATATCTTCATTTCGGAAACGTAACTCCGAGTTTAATCGAAAATCAGAGAGTAAAAGACTTTTTGCAACTCCTTCCAAACCATATACTAAACCGTAATCATTCTCACCAACCTGACTGTTGCTGGAATAACCGCCGAAAGGGGAAAATAAAATGTTCTTGTATGGTTCAATCTCGCTAAATAGTGTAGCAAATGATACTGAAGCCTGATTTATTTCAATATTCCTGTTATCTGCAAGCACTGTGCTGCTTCCGAGGATACCGAGTTTTACTTCATTGGAGTATTTGTAGGCTGTTCTAAAATTGAGTTGTTGTTCATCTCGCGTGCTGCTCTGAAGTCCGCGCACCAAAGTAGAATGGAAGTTCTCGTTAATTCTCACATCAAATTTTTCTGACTCGACAAAAAACTTTAAACCTGTATTCAAGTAAAATGTATTTAACTGCTTATCAAATCTTGTATAAAAATCATTTTGTCTGAATGAAGAACCGAGGTATTCGAGTGAGCTAACATTTCCTTGTGCAATTGATAAATCAGTTGCAAAAAAACAAAACAAAGTAGCACACAAAATGTGCGAAAATGGTTTAGTTATTTTTTGAATAATATTAATCAACAAAAAAAGATTCTTTTTATAAAAGATAAGCAGTTATGCTCTCACTAAAAAGCAATTTAATTGATAAAAACGGCTAATAAAACTAAAAGATATTTTGTAAAACTTTAAATCATAAAGCCCAATTAATAGCTTATATTTAAATTGACAATCACTCTAAAATTGGATAACTTTGTCGTCAAAATTTAGTGATTATCAATTATGATTGAACAATACATACCAATATTTCTTGTTCTTGGGATTGCATTACTAATCGGCGTTGGAATGGTTGCCTCATCAACACTTTTCGGTCCTCAAAGACCAAATCCTGAAAAATCCTCTACCTACGAAAGCGGAATGAAACCTGTTGGTTCTACAAAAGACAGAATGTCTATTAAATACTACCTTGTTGCAATGTTTTTTATCATTTTCGATCTCGAAGTGATTTTTATTTACCCATGGGCGGTGGAATTTAAAAGACTTTACGGCGAAATAGGAATTCCTGTTTTCCTTTCTATGCTTATATTCTTGGTAGTTCTTGAATTAGGATATTTATATGCATTTAAGAAAGGTGGTTTTAAATGGGATTAGAAGCCAAACTTACGCAGGATGGTTTTTTTACTACAAAACTTGATGCAATAATTGCATGGGCGCGTAAAAGTTCTGTATGGCCTATGCCAATGGGAATTTCCTGCTGTGCAATTGAAATGATGGCTGCAGCAGATCCGAAATATGATATTGCAAGATTCGGTTCTGAAGTAATGAGATTTACTCCACGTCAATGCGACCTTATGATAGTTGCCGGAACCGTTACTTACAAAATGTCTCATGTTGTTAAAAAGATTTATAACCAGATGCCTGATCCTAAATGGGTAATAGCAATGGGTGCCTGTACATCAACCGGTGGAATGTACAGATCATATTCTGTAGTTCAGGGGATTGATCAATTCTTACCTGTAGATATTTAT
>JALHTS010000047.1 GCA_022865965.1 Ignavibacteriaceae bacterium | reverse complement strand
TGTTATTGTTTCTAAAGGCGGATACATTCAGGGAAATAATTTTGAATTAGCCTGTGAAAGAGAAAGCAACGGCAAACCATTTCCCGAAGTAACAAAATGTTCACCGGATTTATGGCACTGCATTCATCCCGAGTTTTTAGAGAATCAAATCACACTTTCCATAGAAAGATTGAATCTTGAAAAAATAGATGTTTATCTTCTTCATAATCCCGAATATTACTTGACGTATTCTCAGATATCTGATAAGGAAAGAAGAGAGAAAGAATATTACCGCAGGATTGAACAGGCATTTATTCATCTTGAAAAAGAAGTAAACACCGGACGAATTAATTATTATGGTATTTCCTCAAATACTTTCGGATTGCCTTCAGCTAAGTCAAACTTTACTTCGTTAGAGAAAATCATTGAGATTGCAAATGGTATTTCGGATAAAAATCATTTTGCTGTTGTGCAGTTTCCCCTGAATCTTTTCGAGCAGGGCGGGGCAATAAATAAAAATCAAAATAATGATGAAGTAACATTCTTACAGTATGCAGAAGAAGCAAATCTTGGAGTGTTAGTTAACCGTCCTTTGAATGCCATTGTTAAAAATCAATTAATAAGATTGGCAGATTATCCTGTTACAGAGGATAGAAGCGAGAATGAAATTTCAGAGTTGATTGAAGATTTGGCTGAGCAAGAAAAAACCTTGGTTGATAAGTATGTTAACTTTATGAGCATATCAAAATCAGAACAAAAAAAAATATCTACTTGTCTTTCATTAGCACATATATTAAAATCAAACAGAGAAAGTTTTACCAGTCCCGGTAATTTTAGGGAAATAAAAGGCAATCATTTAATACCGCGTGCTAATTATGCAATAAATCAGATTGGCCAATTCTTTGATGATAATAATACTGTGCGAGCATTAAGAAATTATGCCGTAACAACAAACATTTTACTAGATTCCATTTACAGCAATCTGGCAAAAAAGCAAAATGAGAAGAACAGATATATTCATCAAAAATTAGATGCTTATTTGAGTGAAAATCAAAAAAAATTATCACTTTCTCAAAAATCAGTTTTGATGATCAACTCTTTACTGAGTGTAACTTCCACTTTGGTTGGTATGCGAAGCGAACTATATGTTGATGATGTTATTGGCTCAATTAAATCGGATTTTGTTGGAGATCCTTCCAAATTCTGGGAAAAGGATTTTATTAATAGCTGAATCGATTTATAAATAGTGAATCTAATAGCTTGTGATTTTATTATTGTTTCTTAGATAATAAATAGTTAGGTTAATCGAACTTAAAAAGGATATTTTGATGTTTTTACTGGCAATAATTGTAATACTTTCATACCTGGTAGGGTCAATCCCGACAAGTATTATTGTAAGCAAAGCGGTAAAAGGAATTGATATTCGTGAACACGGAAGCGGTAATGCAGGCGGAAGTAACGTTATGCGTGTGCTCGGCTGGAAACATGGTCTTATGGTTATCATTCTTGATGCACTTAAAGGTGTGCTTGCTGTTGTTGTTGTTGCCAGACTTCATTACGGCGGGCTTCCATTTGCCAACATTTCTCCTTTTGATGATTTCACCTTGGTTCAGATTATAGCCGGTATTGCTGCTGTGGCTGGACATATATGGACTGTATTTGCCGGGTTTAAAGGCGGTAAAGGAATTGCAACAGCACTTGGAATTATGATTGTAATTGTAACTGTTGATATGCTTATAGCACTTGGAGTTTTTGCATTAGTTGTTATGTTCTCGCGCTACATCTCACTTGGATCAATATTCGCTGCTGTTTCTGTTCCTGTTGCGATGGTTCTCAGAGAAAATGTTTTTCATGAACACATTGTTGGATATAATACATTGCTTCCATTTGTTATAGCTGTTTCTGTTCTGGTTATATTGACGCACAGGAAAAATGTGATCCGTCTCCTTAATGGAACTGAAAACAAACTTTCATTCAAAAAGAAACTTTCTTAATTCAAAATGAAAATTTCTGTACTTGGCGCCGGCGGGTGGGGCACCACTCTTGCTATTCTTCTTCATTTCAACGGACATCAGGTTACACTTTGGGAATATCATCGCGGATATGCCAAAGAGTTAAATAAGAAAAGAATAAACTCCCAATATCTGCCAGGTGTTAGCATTCCTAAAGAAATGATCATTACGCATGATCTTGAAGAAGCAACAGACAATAAAAATTTAATAGTGTTAGCAGTTCCCTCCCAGTTTTTACGCGGTGTAGTTGAGAAGATTAAGCATTTCGGAATAAGAAATTCAATTCTTGTAAGTGTATCAAAAGGAATCGAAAACAACTCATTGATGACAATGTCTCAAATGTTAAAAGATGTTGATCCTTATTTAAACGATTCGCAGATCGCAGCTCTATCAGGACCAAGCCATGCAGAGGAAGTTAGCCGAAGAATTCCTACCGCCGTTGTTGCCGCTTCAAGTGATTATGAAACTGCCGCATCTGTTCAATCTGCTTTTATGAATTCTTACTTTAGAGTTTATTCTTCAACAGATATTTTAGGTGTTGAGCTTGGCGGTGCATTTAAAAATGTAATTGCTATTGGTGCGGGAATTATTGACGGTGCCGGATTTGGTGATAATACTAAAGCAGCTATTATGACTCGCGGTGTTGCGGAAATATCAAGACTTGGTCTGGCAATGGGTGCAAGACCGAAAACTTTTGCGGGACTTTCAGGAATGGGAGATCTTATTGTTACTTGCATGAGCAAGCATAGCAGAAACAGATATGTTGGTGAACAAATCGGGAAAGGTAAAACACTTAAGCAAGTTTTAAAATCTATGGAAATGGTTGCCGAAGGTGTTGAAACAAGTCGATCCGCATCTCAACTTGCAAAGAAGTTTGAAATTGAAACACCAATTACAACAGAAGTATATAAAATCCTCTTTGAAGAGAAAGACCCCGTCAAAGCTACTACAGATCTTATGGCGCGTGATATGAAAACCGAAGGCGATATTTAATCACAATAGAGCAAGAATTTCACGGATTACGCTTATTTACACGGATTTTCTTTCATTCGAAAAACTTTTCACAACTATAATACAAAACGACTTCTAAAATTATCCATTACCCTTTAAATTTTATAGATAAATAAAATTTACTATTTATTAAAAACTTTACGCCAACTACTTAATAGCTCCTCTAACTCTGATTCTGTTTCACCTAAATACCTTCGCTTGGTATAATCAAATGCAAATAATACCGGAATATTTAAGTTTGGACCCAATTTATAAAATTCGTTTACTTCTTTTACTAAATCGTCATAATCAATTTCAGCCAAAATGTTGCCGAAGATAATCGATTTAGTTTTTTCCAGATATTCTTTGTTATCGACTTTATGTGAAATTAGTGTTAATGCCCAGCTCAAACCATTATCTATGCCTATCAAATAAGTGCATTTAGTTAAATGATTAAACTCTTTCCAATTTTTCCCTGTCATTGAATTGTGAGAAGTGGATTGAGATTGTAAAATAGAAGAAAAACAAACAACAATTAAAAATAGTTTGATAAGAAACCTGTTCATAAGCGTTAAACCTTTCAAAAGTTTAGTGGTATTTTGTTAAGCTATCAGTTGCTATGAGACAAATTTTAAAAGTGGAATGACCTCTGCTCGCCAACTGACGAATAATTTTTTTAAAAAACATATCTGTGTAATTAGCGTTATCCGCGTTCTATTTTTTATTCTGTGATTTTAGATCCAGGAAGCGAGATGCCTTTAATTTTTCTGAATAAAGATATAGCAAACGAATCAGTCATTCCCGAAACAAAATCAATTATCATTAACAGTCGCTCATAGATTTCTGTTTCCTTATTTGAGGACAGCAATATTCTTTTAGGAAGGAGGTTAACCGTTGTTCGGTTTTTGAGACTTAGATTTCCATCAAGCCATTCATTAAATGCGGTTATGAATGAATCAAGCAATCCGTTGAGGACTTCATATCCTGCCGCTTCTCTTTCAACAACACTTCTGTGACGATAAATTTTCTCAATTGAAAGATGTTCAATTTCTTCCAGACCTTTTGCGCCGGGAATGAGTAAAATAAGTTCTTCCTCAAGCTTCGCTGAAAGAATATCATCTTCATTATCAAGAAAAACTTCCGCGAGTTCTTTGATAAGTTCGTTTATAGATTTTGCACGGAGATAGCCTATCTTGTCAGATTCATCTCTTTCATTATAATCCGAAACAATATCAACACGGATAAGATTTTTTAGCAGCTCTTCGGTTTCTTTGAAAGAAACGAGCCCAAGACGAAAACCATCTTCAAGATCCATTATCCTGTAACAGATATCATCTGCGGCTTCAACAAGAAAACTTAAAGGATGACGGCACCAGAAATTTTCATCGGTGTTGAATTTTATAAGTTTGGTGTGTTCAGCAATGTTCTGAAATATTTCTTTCTCTGCCTGAAAGAATCCGAATTTTTTATAAATTTTTTTTTGTAATGATTTATTTGTATCAGAGTTTGTTAAAGATTCTTTTGGATATTTTGTTAATGCAGCTAAAGTAGCGTGAGTTAATCGTAGTCCGCCATTTACTTTTGGATTCTGAAGCTTAGTTATAATTCTGAATCCCTGAGCATTACCTTCAAACTTTGTCAGGTCGCTCCATTTTTTTTTATCCGTAATGATACTCTCAAATCTTTTTCCGTTTCCACTTCTAAAGTATTCAGATATTGCATCTTCACCGGAATGACCAAACGGCGGATTGCCGATATCGTGAGCAAGGCAAGCGGCGGCAACTATTTCACCAAAATGAAATTTTGTAAAATCATTTTTTAATGAAGAATGGCGCTCAATAATTTTTTCACCGACAAGATTGCCAAGCGATCTTCCTACAACAGAAACTTCAAGACTGTGAGTTAACCTTGTGTGAACAAAATCACTTTCCGGAAGAGGGAAGACCTGTGTTTTATCCTGCAATCTTCTGAAAGCGGGAGAAAAAACTATCCTGTCGAAATCTTTTTGAAACTGACTTCGACCGTCCGGTTTGCCTGTTTGTAAGTTGTCTTCTGTTCCGAGTTGAATATCTGATAAGAGTTTTTGCCAATTCAATTTAAAATCCTTTAATAAATGATTTAAAATTTAATTAAAAATAATTCATTATCCATCTCTGAAAGCTAATTGCTTATTGAGTTTGCTCATCACTTAAACTATTTTTCAATCAATGATTTCTTCAAAAGAGAAAATACTCGACAGTTCGGTTCAATACATTAAGTCGGTTGGACCGAAACGTGCAGAATCTTTTTATAAAATTGGAATAAAAACTATCCGCGATCTGCTGTTTTATTTTCCTTCACGTCACCTCGACCGCACAACAGTTATCAATGCTGCAAGCGCATATGGCTATGTTATAAATGGATATCAGGGCGAAGTTACAATTATTGGTACAGTAGAAGATGTGGAAAGGATAAGATTAAGAAAAGAATTACTCAAAGTTCACTTCCGTGATGCAACGGGATTTTTTGAATGTGTCTGGTTCCAGGGAGTAAAATATTTTGAAAAAGTTTTTAACACAGGAGATATTTTTGCAATCTCATCTAAACCCGAAATAAATTATAACAAATTGCAGTTTATTCATCCGGATTTTGACCGAATAACTGAGGAAGAATCTCAAAACTTCATTAACACCGGGAAGATCATTCCTTTTTACCGCATTCCAAAAGAATTAAAAGCAAGAAACATAGGTGATCTATCTTTACGCAGAATAATAAGCTATGCAGTTGAAAATTATGTCGATCATCTTGATGAAACATTGCCCCCAGATATAATTAAAGATGAAAATCTTATTGATATAATATCAGCAGTAAGAAATTATCACTTCCCAGAATCAAAAGAACTTTTTGAAAGAGCAAAGAAGCGGTTCAAGTTTGAGGAAATGTTTTATATAGAAACTCTTGTCGCTCTCCGTAAACATAATTACGGAACAAAACTTTCCGGCAATGCACTGACCATAAAAACAAAACTTATATCCGATATGCTTAAAACACTTCCGTTTGAACTTACAAAAGCTCAGTTAAAAGTTTTGAGTGAAATAAAAAAAGATATGATGTCAGATAAACCAATGAATCGGTTGCTCCAGGGAGATGTTGGAAGCGGTAAAACAATTGTTTCGCTTATTGCAATGTTAATTGCAGTAGATAACGGTTTCCAGGCTGCGATTATGGCTCCAACAGAAATTTTAGCCGATCAACACGCAAAAAATATTTCTGTAATGATGAATAAGCTTTTTGAAATTCACAATGACAAAAAAATAAAAGTAAGCTTATTACTTGGCGGACAAAAAAAATCTGTACGTGATAAAAATCTGGAAGCTATAGAACTTCAGGAAGCAGATATTATTGTAGGCACTCATGCACTTTTTGAAGAAAAAGTAAAATTTAATAATCTTGGGTTAGTTGTAATTGATGAACAGCATCGTTTCGGTGTGAGGCAAAGATCGCAGCTTCAAAGTAAAGGAAAAACTCCCGATGTTCTGGTTATGAGTGCAACTCCTATCCCAAGAACTTTATCAATGACGATTTACGGTGATCTTGATATTTCAGTAATTGATGAAATGCCAAAGAACAGAAAGCCAATCAAAACTGTTTTGCGCGGAGAAAACAAGCTGCCTGAGATTTATAAATTCATAATTGATAAAAGAAAAGAAGGTTATCAGTCGTTTTTAGTTTATCCGTTAGTTGAAGAATCAGAGAAGCTTGAACTTAAAGCTGCCACAACTTTGTTTGAGGAGTTAAGTAATTCTCATTTGAGAGAATTAAAGCTCGGACTTATTCATGGTAGAATGTCGTGGCAGGATAAAGAAGAAGTGATGCGCCGTTTCCTTAAAAAAGAATTTGATGCTCTTGTATCAACAACAGTGATTGAAGTAGGGATAGACATACCGGACGCAAACATTATTTTAATTAATGATGCGCAGCGTTTTGGTTTATCACAGCTTCATCAGTTAAGAGGCAGAGTTGGAAGAAGCAACAAACAAGCTTACTGTATTCTTGTTGCGAAAGATTCTGTTGTGTCAAGAACAAATCAGAGGGAACTTGAATTAGAATATCTTTCGCCGGTTCAAATTGAAAAATATAAATCAACTGTCCGGCTTCAGACTATGGCGAAATACACCGATGGTTTTAAAATTGCTGAAATAGATTTAAAGCTTAGAGGTCCGGGAGATATCTTCGGAACTTTGCAAAGCGGTTTCCCGGAACTGAAGTATGCTGATATTATTAATGATACTCAAATTATAATCGATGCAAAGCAAAAAGCTTTTTCCATTGTTGAAAAAGATCCAAGCTTCAAGTTTCCTGAAAATCAAATCATAAAACAAAACCTCCTTAATCGCTACAGTGAAAGTTTGAAGTACGCAACGATAGCTTGATTGAAGGCTATTGGCAATGCGCATAGAGCATAGTACAAAAAATTTCACGCGCCACATTTTATTCAGAGTCCTTTCAATTATCCAACTTGTCTTCCATCGGCTTGTCAACTAACCAATCAATTACTCATGCAAACATGCAACATATATTCATGTTGTTGAATTATATTTTATTTTTATTTCAACAAAAATTTCTTGATTCAAGATTAATAAAAACCTCGTTTGAAATATTTTCATGAAATATTTTAAAATAACCACCGAAAATTTATTTTCATTGAAGTCGCAAACAACTTGCAAATGAATTTATAATAATTATATTTGGTAAAAAAAAATAAAAAATATTTTAAAGGACCAGTTATCCTATTCCCTTTGTTCAATGTAAGACTTAATGTGGCGTTAACATTCAATGTTAAACCTGAAAGTGAAACAACTTTCCCCGCAATCGTACCCCCTAATCAGAAAAATCCAATCTCGAACACTCAACCTTCAACGGATACGTACGCTGAATGGGATACTTGGGAAACTATAAATGCTCTTAAAGATTCTTTAGAACAATATCATAACGTTACTTTGGTTGAAGCAAACGAAGATGCGTTCAACAGATTCAGAGAGTTGCAGCCTGATATCGTTTTCAACATAGCAGAAGGGGCTTACGGTGTTAGTCGTGAAACACAAATACCTGCAATGCTTGATATGCTTCAGATACCTTATACAGGTTCGGATGCACTTACTTTAGGAATTTGTCTCGATAAAGCACGGACAAAAGAAATTCTTTCTTATTACGGAATACAGAATGCAAAATTTAAAGTTGCAGATAACATCGATGATATAAAAAATCTTTCATTCGATTTTCCATTAATGGTAAAACCTGTTTGTGAAGGATCGAGTAAAGGAATTTATTCTTCATCGTTCGTAAGAAACGAACATGAACTGTATAGTGAAGTGAACAGAATTACAAACGAATACAATCAATCAGCCTTGATAGAAGAATTTCTTCCCGGAAGAGAATTTACAATTGCAATTCTTGGAAACGGTAGCGATACCAGAATACTTCCGATAATTGAAATTGTTTACGATCGTTATCCCGAAGGAATTGTCCCGTTATATTCTTATGAAGCAAAATGGATTCTTGATACTAAAGAAAGTGAATTCGATGTTTTCGATTGTCCGGCAAATATTGATCCTGTTCTTGAAGAGAAGATAAAAAGGATTGCGCTTGATACTTACAATATTCTTCGCTGCAAGGATTGGAGCAGAGTTGATGTACGTTTAGATAAGAACGGAGAGCCAAGTGTTATTGAAATTAATCCTTTGCCCGGCATTATTCCTGATCCAACAGAAAACTCGAGTTTTCCTAAGGCAGCAAGAGTTGCGGGTATGACTTATGAAGATATGATTAATTCTGTTTTGTATGCGGCTGCACAAAGATATAGCATGGTAAAATGAAAGAAACAAAAATTCTGGTTTGTTATAATGCGCCGGTAAGCGTGTTCTCTTTATATAATGGACGACCTGAAGATAAAGATAAGGGCACAAAAGATCTTTCTGAAGAAGGTTTTGCTACGGAGATGGAAAGCGTTATTAGCATTCTGAAAAATTATTTCAGCGAAGTTCAATCTTTAGCGGTTGATAAAAGAGTTCAGAGAGTTATTGACGAGATAACGGCTTTTAATCCCGATGCAATTATAAATTTTGTAGAATCGGTTGAAGGCATTACATCTTATGAATATTGCATGGCGGCTTTGTATGAATTACTTGGTTATCATTATACCGGAAGCATTCCATCGTCGCTTGGAAATTGTTTAGATAAAGACAAAGCAAAAAGTATTTTACGTTCGTTTGGAATAAATACGCCGGGTTCTTTGACATTGAAACCGCACCGGAGGTTTTCCGAAAAAGATATTGATCTTAATTATCCTCTTATAATGAAATTGCTCGATGAGGATGCGAGTATCGCTATTTCGGAATATTCCGTTGTTAAAAACTATAAAGAGTTGAAGAAGCATTATAAGTTTCTTTCTGATACTTATAACAAAAATATTCTTGTTGAAGAATATATTGACGGAAGAGAACTTAATGCCGCAGTGCTTGGCGATAAAGTGCTTCCGATTTCCGAAATTCAGTTTACAGGTTTGCCGGATCATCTTCCTAAAATTGTTACTTATGAGGGTAAGTGGATAGAAGAAAGTGTTTATTATGATTTTACAAAACCAAAATGCCCGGCTGATCTTACAAAGAGATTGAAAAAGAAAGTTGAAGATATGGCATTAACATCTTTCAAGGCTCTAAACTGCAGAGATTATGCACGAATTGATATAAGATTAGATCAGAAAGGCACGCCATTTGTTATTGAAGTTAATCCGAATCCGGATATTTCAAGTGATTCGGGTTTTGCAAGAGCAGCTAAGGCAGCGGGAATTTCTCATCCTGAACTGCTATTTATTATAACGGGTTTTGCATTGAACCGGAAAGACAATGATAAGAAGAATAAAGCAAGCTGATGTAGATCAGATTGAAGGAATGTTAAAGAAAATTTCTGCTTTTAATGAGCAAGAAGTAGAAATTGCCATGGAACTGATAAATATTACCGCTTTCAATCCTGATCAGAAAGATTATCACATCTTTGTACATGAGGATGAAGGAAAAGTAATCGGGTATCATTGTACCGGTAAGCGACCATTAACGGATGCTGTATATGATCTTTATTGGATTGTTGCTGATCCCTCTTCGGGAAAAAAAGGAATCGGCAAGAGTTTGATTGAGCACGCAGAAAATTTTGTTAAGGAAAATAAAGGCAGATGGCTTTTGGCGGAAACATCATCCAAAGAAAGTTATGCGGATACAAGAAATTTTTATTTGCGGAACAATTACAGCATTATTTCTGAAATAAATGATTTTTATTCAATGGGCGACAACTTGCTGGTGTTGGGGAAGTATTTTAACAACAAGAATAATTAAGGACTCGTTATGGAAATCTGGCAGCAAATGATACGAGATAGTGTTCACACTGTCGATCAACTGGTGGAAAAGTTCAACATAGACCGCAAAATTGCGGGAGATCTGGATGAATTTTTCCAGGCACGTATCAATCCATATTATTTAAGCTTGATCCGCTATCCCGGCGATCCGATCTGGCGTCAATGTGTTCCGGACAAAGCAGAGCTGGAAGATTTTGAGGCAGAAGAAGATCCATTAATGGAAGATGCGATGAGCCCTGTTCCGAATATTACTCATCGTTATCCGGATCGTGCACTTTTCCTTGTTACAAGTCAGTGCGGACTTTACTGCCGCTTCTGCACAAGAAAAAGGAAAGTTGGCGATCACGAAAAAATTTCTATGAAGGGATTGGAAAGTGCATTCAAGTATCTTGAACAGCATACGGAAATCCGTGATGTAATTTTATCAGGCGGCGATCCTCTAATGCTTACAGATCAGATGCTTGAAAAAATATTAAAGCGCTTAAGGGAAATTTCTCATATTGAAATTATTCGTCTCGGATCAAAAATGCCCTGTGTACTTCCACAGCGAATTACTCCAAAACTATGTAATATGCTTAAGAAGTATCATCCGATTTACTGTAATACTCATTTCAATCATCCGTGGGAAATTACTTCAGAAAGCTCTAAAGCATGTGAAATGCTTGCTGATGCAGGTATTCCGGTTGGTAACCAGATGGTTATCATGAAGGGGATAAATGATGATGCCGCAGTAGTTAAAGATCTTGTTCAAAAGCTTCTTAAAATCAGAGTTCGTCCTTACTATATGTATATGGCTGATGAAACAAAGGGCGCAAATCATTTTAGAACTTCAATTGAAACAGGGTTGAAAATTCTTGAAGGATTGAGAGGACATACAAGCGGACTCGCAATTCCTCAATTTGTTATTGATGCACCGGGCGGAGGAGGAAAAATTCCGCTTGTTCCGAATTATGTTCTGCATCATGATGAAGACAAAATAATTCTGAGAAACTATAAGCATAAGATTTATTCTTATAAAAACTATGCAGATCATAACAATCCCGATGGTTATGGTTCAAAGAATAAATCAAACGGAAAAGCAAAGAAAATAGAAAAGGAAGTTATTAAACCAAGAAAGGTTAAACTTCCTGTTCTTGAAGAAATAGAATACTGATTTTCAATTTTACTTAAGATAATTAAGCGCTTGTCTTTAAAAAAGATTGGCGCTTTTTTTTAATTTTTAATCAAGATTTACCAATAGAAAAAACTATAAGTATCGTTCAGAGTTTTATTGATAACTATATAAGTGTCCAAATTTTAGTCTAGACTATAACGAGCAACAAATTTTCACTGCAATATTTCTTATATTTCGCATCATTCAGAAACAAATTGAGTATATGGACCCAATAAACATTATAATCGGATTAAATATTATTGCTACTTTCAGTGCAAATTATTCCGGAGCTAAAAAGGGATTTAAATCTAAAATAGGTGCATTTAAAGATAAACCAAACACGTATCTTCAATGGTTGCCGCTTTTATTTTCTATTTTAACATTATTGCTGCTGATTATTTCTGTTTTTCAAATAGGCACTTTAGAATATGCTGAAGAGTATCAAACCATTCGTTATATAGGATTAGCATTTTATTTATTGTTTTCCTGGCTACAGATATGGTCGTTTAAGACACTGGGAGAAAATTATTCGCAGGAAATTTTGATAATGAAAGAC